>NZ_RCOC01000008.1:25705-78986 GCF_004307515.1 Pseudomonas sp. Sample_14
AGCGAGGTTGTTAGCGAAGGTGTGGGCTTAGTTGGTCTGCGCTCCCTGGGCAATCCAGGCACCGATCAGGTCACGTTCCTGCTGGGTCATCTGGGTGATGTTGCCCAGTGGCATGATCTGCGTAGTGATGGCTTGCGCCTGAATGCGCGCGGCGTTCTGGCGGATCTGCTCGGGGGTGTCGAACATCACACCGGCCGGGGCTGCGCTGAACAACGGGCTGGTCGGCTTGGACGAATGGCACACCGTGCAACGCTCTTGAATCACGTTGTGCACTTTGTCGAAACCGGGGCCGGCATTCGAGGCTTGCGCGGATGCCGCCGCAGGGGCTGCGGGTGCCGCAGGTTGCGCCGCTTCGGCCGGTTTCGCGCCACCGCCCAGTGCCGTCTCCGGCAGCGGTTGGTACTCGATTTTCGCCGGTGCCTTGGCCACTTCAGGTGCAGTCGACATCGGCGTCGGGCCGGTGACGTAGGCCAGGCAGATCATGCCCACCGCTGCCACCGGCAGGGTCCAGGCAAACTTGTGGCTGTCGTGACGGGTGTTGAAGTAGTGACGCACCAATACCGCCAACACCGCGATCCCGGCCAGGATCAACCAGTTGTACTGGCTGCCGTAAGTGCTCGGGAAGTGGTTGCTGATCATGATGAACAGCACTGGCAGGGTGAAGTAGTTGTTGTGACGCGAACGCAGCAGACCCTTGGCCGGCAGGGCCGGATCCGGCGTGCGGTTCTCGGCGATCGCCGCGACCAGTGCCCGTTGCGCCGGCATGATGATGCGGAACACGTTGCCGACCATGATGGTGCCGATGATCGCGCCGACGTGCAGGTACGCACCACGACCGCTGAACACTTTGCTGAAGCCATAGGCGGCGGCAATGATCAGGACGAACAGGATGAAGCCGAGCAGGGCGGGTTTCTTGCCCAGGGCCGAATCGCAGAGGAAGTCGTAGACGAACCAGCCGACGATCAGCGAGCCGATACCGATGGCCACGCCTTCAGGACCGCTGAGGCCACTGCCGGGTGCCACGAGGTAGAGCACGGGATTTGAGTAGAACACCACGCACAGCAGCGCGATCCCCGACATCCAGGTGAAGTAGGCTTCCCACTTGAACCAGTGCAGGTTGTCCGGCATGGACGGTGGGGCCAGTTTGTATTTTTCCAGGTGGTAGATGCCGCCGCCGTGGATTGCCCACAGATCACCGGCCAGACCGGTTTTCGGGTTGACGCGGTTGAGGTTGTTCTCCAGCCAGACGAAGTAGAACGACGCGCCGATCCAGGCCACGCCAGTGATCATGTGAACCCAGCGCACGCTCAGGTTCAGCCATTCCAACAGATGTGCTTCCACAGTCTTTACCTCTCGCCTGTCACTCTTGTTGTCGAGTGATCAGACCTTCTCTTATTGGTGGGGGGCGAGGATCAACCGCTCATCCTCTTTGAAAAAATGCTCATCGCAGTTATTGCCTGTGCCACTGCGATCAACCACCAGGAAGTCATCCCGCTTTTCGATCGTCAGCACCGGGTGGTGCCAGACGCCGCGATGGTAATTGATGCCCTGCCTGCCGTTGGTGACGAAGGCGCGGACCAAGCCTGATACAGGTTCATCGCCAACTGGCGCGACCACGATCAGAAAGGGGTTGCCGAGCAGCGGAATGAAAGCCTGGCTGCCCAGCGGATGGCGTTCCAGCATGCAAACGGTCAGCGGCATGTCCTGCGCGTCGGCGCGGAAAATACTGATGATTGCGTTGTCCTCAGGCGTCGCGGTTTCGACCGTCGCCAGTTTGTGGAAGCGCATGGTCGAACCGTTGTTGATCATGAAGTGATCGCTGCCGTCGGTTTCGATCACGTCACCGAAAGGGGCGAAGGCTTCTTTGGTCAGCGGTTCAATCGTCAGTGTGCGCATGCTGTTCTTCTTTTCGTTGAGTGATCGTTCCCACGCTCTGCGTGGGAGTGCAGCCCGTGACGCTCCGCGTCACATCCAAAGCGGACGCAGAGCGTCCATTGATGCATTCCCACGCAGAGCGTGGGAACGATCAGTGCGGTGTTATTTAGCAACCTTGCCCAATACACGCAGACGACTCACACCACCATCCGGGAACACGTTCAGGCGGATGTGGGTGATCGGGCCGAGTGCCTTGATCTGCTCGACGAAGGTGTGTTCGGCGTGCATTTCCAGCTTCTGGCTTGGCAGCAGTTCGCGCCAGAACAGCGACTGGGTTTCGATCTGGCTGTCGGTGCCGCCCTTGACGAACGCGCCCTGGATCGAGCAGGTGTCCGGGTAGTTGCCTTTGAAGTGCAGGGTGTCGACGACGATTTTTTCGATCTCGCCCGGATGACCCAGCGCGACGATCACCCAGTCATTGCCCGGTGTGCGACGACGCGCGGTTTCCCAGCCGTCGCCCATATTGATGCCACGGCCCGGGTTGAGGATGTTGCTCATGCGGCCGAAGTGTTCGTCGGAGCAGGCGAGGGCGCGGCCACCATTGAGGGCTGCTGCCAAGTCCACTTGCTCGTTGTCGCCCACAGCGGACCAGTCGCGGAACGGAATGCCGTATACGCGCAGACGGGCAACACCACCGTCCGGGTAGATGTTGAAGCGCAGGTGGCTGAACGCTTTGTCGTTGCTGATTTCGTGGTAGTGGTGGCTGTTGCCCTGCAACTCGACGGCCGACAGCACTTCGGTCCACTGGGTGTTTTCATCCGGCTCGCCCGAGGCCAGGAAGCACGCTTCCAGCGAGGCCGACGGCGGATAGTTGCCGGTGAAGAATGAAGTGTCGATGTCCACGCCTTTGATCGAACCCGGCACGCCCAGACGGATCACCGCGCTGTCGTAACCTTCGAAGCGCTTGCGGCGCGACTCCCAGCCGTCCATCCACTTGCCGTTGTCATCGAACACGCCCTCCTTCCATACGGCCGGGGTCGGTTGGAACAGACGATTGGCGTCTGCGAACCAGTCATCGGTGACCGAAATGATCTTGGTGCCCAGACGGGCGTCGGCCAGGTTGACGTATTTTTCGAAAGGTACGGCGTAAGCTTTCATTCTTCTTGTCTGCCTTTGATAAGTTGGCTGGGGATGCTCGCAGGGCCCTGGGCGTTTGCGCGTTCATTCACGCTCGGGCCAAGCTTGCTAAAGAGTCAGTAAACGGAACAGGGCAATCTTGTTGATCTCCGCCAGCGCGCATTTGAACTCGGCTTCCACCGAATTGTTGATGCGCGTTTCGAACGCCGCGAGGATCTGATGCCGGTTGCTGCCTTTTACCGCCATGATGAAGGGAAACTTGAACTTGGCTTTGTAGGCGTCGTTCAGCTCGGTGAAGCGCTGGAACTCTTCGGCCGTGCATTGGTGAATACCGGCGCCAGCCTGTTCATTGGTGCTGGCTTCGGTCAGTTGGCCCTGGACGGCAGCTTTGCCGGCCAGGTCCGGGTGAGCGTTGATCAGGGCCAGCTGGCTGGCATGATCGGCGCTCAACAGGATATCGCTCATGCGCTGATGCAGGGTTTCGATCTCGTCGATCGAAGCGTCCGCACCGAGGTCGTAGGCCTTTTCGGCCACCCATGGCGAATGTTCGTAGATGTCGGCGAAGGCTTTGACGAAAGCGTCGCGGCTCAGGGTCGACGGTTGCAGGGTTTGAAAGCGGCTCATTTTGCAGTCCCTTGGTACGGGTGGGTTTCTTGCCAGTGACGCGCGATGTCGACGCGACGGCTGAACCACACCTGTTCATGACTTTTGGCGTATTCGATAAAGCGCTTGAGCGAAGCGAGGCGACCAGGACGGCCGATCAGGCGGCAGTGCAGACCGATCGAAAGCATTTTCGGCGCTTCGGCACCTTCGGCGTAAAGCACGTCGAAGGCGTCTTTGAGGTATTCGAAGAAATCGTCACCCTTGTTGAAACCCTGCACTTGCGTGAAGCGCATGTCGTTGGTGTCGAGGGTGTAGGGGATCACCAGATGCGGCTTGCCGGTCGGGTTGTTCGGTTCCCAGTAGGGCAGGTCGTCGTCGTAGGTGTCGCAGTCGTAGAGGAAACCGCCTTCTTCCATGACCAGGCGACGGGTGTTCGGCCCGGTGCGGCCGGTGTACCAGCCCAGCGGACGTTCGCCGGTCAGTTCGGTGAGGATGCGGATCGCTTCGAGCATGTGCTCGCGTTCCTGCGCTTCATCCATGTACTGATAGTCGATCCAGCGGTAGCCATGGCTGCAGATTTCATGGCCGGCCTCGACCATCGCACGGATCACGTCCGGGTGACGCTGGGCGGCCATGGCCACGGCGAAGATGGTCAGCGGAATATCGAATTCCTTGAACAGCTTCAGAATCCGCCAGACGCCGGCGCGGCTGCCATACTCGTAAAGCGATTCCATGCTCATGTTGCGCGCGCCTTGCAGCGGCTGGGCAGCGACCATTTCGGAGAGGAAGGCTTCGGATTCCTTGTCGCCGTGCAGAATGTTGCGCTCGCCGCCTTCTTCGTAATTGAGCACGAAGGACAGGGCGATCCGGGCATTGCCCGGCCAGTGTGGGCGAGGAGGGTTACTGCCGTAACCGATCAGGTCGCGTGGGTAGTCAGCGCTCACTGCAGTCTTCCTTCTTGTACGTTGACAGATTGGTGTGGCGGCCTGGCAGGCTGGCGTCACAGCGATGGGCTGATTGTATACAACTTTATTTACATTTTGTAAGCCTGAATTTTCGCATTTTTCACCGGCTGTCATCTTTTTCTGCTAACGGTTCCAGCCTGCAAGAAACCTGCCTGACCAGTCAGCTAATGAATAGAAGGTTCAATGATCAGGCGCTTTGCCTGCGAATTGACGACAAAGGCCCGGATGGCGGGGGTGAAGCGAAAAATGTCGTTTTTATTGTGTACAATTTTTTTGAAAAGTGTCTTAATCAGTCGCTCGCCGCAGCGTTTCGTGCTCTGAAACGGTGCGGTCTCCTTTTCAACTGACTTCGGGAGGCGCGAAGTCTGACCGCTTGTTGCGGCCAGGCGCGCAGAATCAATGGGACGTTTGACAACACACGTTTTGGACGCTGCACACGGTTGCCCGGGCAGCTCGATCAAGGTCGAGCTGTACCGCGTTGAAGGATCGCAGCTGGAATTGGTCGCCAGTGCGACAACCAACAGTGATGGCCGGGTCGATGCGCCGTTGCTGCAAGGCGACGATTATCGCACTGGCGTTTATCAGGTGCAGTTCCATGCCGGCGATTACTACCGCGCCCGTGGCGTACAACTGCCCGAGCCGGCGTTTCTCGATGTCGTCGTACTGCGTTTCGGCATTTCCGCCGAGCAGGAGCACTATCACGTGCCCCTGCTGATTTCGCCTTACAGCTATTCCACGTATCGGGGCAGCTGACCCCCAAGCAGCTGCCCCCACCGGGAAGCGACTGCGCATATAGCTTCTTTGGTCTTTCGCCCGCTCACACTGCGGGCTTTTTTTATGCGTTTTTACGGCGCAACTGCCGGCGCAGTCGAGTCTCGGGTCAACGCTCGCGAATAATGAACACCGAGTCTGGCGTGGACGCGACCTTCAATACGCCTCCTATCAGCCATACCACCTTGTTCCGCGTCGCTGCATCGGTCAGTGCGGTGAAGGCGTCCTGACCGATTCTGGCGGGCAAGCTCGGTTCTGTCAGTTCGTTGCCAGGAACGTGAGTCAGGCCGGCTTGACTGATTGCCCCCAGTTTCAAAAAGAAGATTTGATCGTGACCGGCTCGTTTGAATACCAGCGTCGGCATTCTGTGTTCATAGGTCAGTGGAAACAGCTCGTAACCACAGCCGACCAGCAACGCGCCGAGCAATCGCCGCAGATTCAGATCCGATGGATAGGTCTTGTAATGATTCCAGGCGGAGGAGAAGTGCTGTGGATCAAAGGTCAGGCGTTGCAATTCGCTGTCGGTCTGGGAAGGCATCGGGATAAGCCGCTTGCCCCCCAGGTCGATGTCTGGCGCTATGGCGAGCATATTCAGCGGGTCGGCAAAATCAGGTGCTGTGGAAAATGGCAATTGCTTCCATTGATGCAAGACGGCCTGAACGTTGATCAGACCGGTGCCGGTAATCGTCGGGGAATGATCGGCGAGTTCGAATAACCTGCGGGCAACGGCTGTCGTTGTCGCTTGCGAAAAATCAGGGAACGCGCGAGCGACGGACGTTGCTATCGGCTCTTCGAAAAAGCGTTTGCCCGGATGGACTTCACCTGGATCGCTGCCGATTCGAAACGTCGCCACCGGCTGTTGCTCGGGGGCGTTTGTCAGCATGTTCTCGAAAGCGTCGAAACCGCTCGGGAAAAACTCGGGATGACATACGAAATACACGGTGGGCGCCGTATTCGAGCCAACCGGAACGATTGGATAATGCAGCCAGCCAAGCTGTACCGATTCGGTGTGCGCAGGTTTGTTCAGATGCCCCCAGGGAAGCCAGAAATACGGCGTCTGGTCGTTGTCAGAGGACGGATTGGCTGTCGCCGCGGTTAGCGTTTCTACGGCTTCGGCAAGTCGGGGACGCTTGCTCGGGCCAGGTGTTGCCTGATCGGTCTGTTCGCCTGGCTGGCTGGATTGGGCTGGCGTTTGCGATGGCTTCGCCCCTGGCGGTTTTTGTCGCCAGAAAACAGTGCCGGGGATTTGCTCGAAGAAAACGTCGGGTGCATTGCTCGTCGAGGCAAACGCTTGTTGGTATTCGCCATCCTTGTTTTTGCGCACCATGACCGTGCCGTCCACCGTCGTTACGAAGGTCTGCCTGAGTCTGTTGTATCGAAGGCCCTCCGTTGCCAGCTCAGGCTTGCTCAGCGTCATGGCGTCGGCAGGTGAGATGTATGAGGGCAGGTTGGGGGTGGCGGATGCAGGCCGGTTGGATAGCCTCTCGGGCCGCCGGATCTGCCAAGTCGTCTGACCCTCGAGGCGCGTCAGGGGCAGGCCGGGCACACCGGGTGCGAAGGTCAGAGGCACATGATAATTGCCTTGCGCGTCCTGCTCGACGACGAACTGGCCTTCATTAGCGATCTGAGCGTACGTGCGCTGATCCGGTCCGGTGAACAAACCTTCGTTCTGCGCCACGGGTACCAGTTCGTGGAAACGCTCTTGCGGCCAAGCGATTGCGTTACGAGTGGCGCTGAAGTTCTCCGTTGCATCCGGCAAGGCGTGAACAGTAACCGTGGGCAGTGTGCTGGCTGCGGCAGATGTGCTTGCCGCTTGACTGACGGCCGGTGAATCGATGCCCAGAAGCAGGGCGTCAGGCATGTCCAGGCCCATACGGCTGACGAGAGGCGGTGAGCCGGAATGTCCAGCATCGGGGGCATTGGGTGATTTTACTGCAGGGACTTTCTTGGGTGACTTGGCCATGGGGAATGCTCGGTAAAAGAGCGCGCAGACGCGTGCAAGTGCCGCGTAGACAGCAACGCTCGAAAAAATGGGTTTATTGACGAACGACCGGCGAATTACGCGGGAGGCACTTTCATCACAGAAACGGGGCCGAAAATGTTGGTTTGGTGGTTGCAGCGATTCACGACCCTTAAAGCAGACTTTTCGATGCGGGATTTGTCGGCACGCAATACCCAGCCATGCGCGGCAAAGTTGTAGCCCACGCGCGCGGTCTGGTCGTTAAGGCAGATAATGTTCCAGACTTTGACTTCGTCATTGGCCAATGCGGCAAGAGCTGGCGGGAGTGCTTTCGAGGCGTCGGGCTCTTCGAAAAAACGAGCATCGAGACCATCCAGATAGACACGGTCAAAGACCAGATCGACCGTATGCACAACTCCACCGGTGGTAATAACGCGGATCTGGTCTATCAAGTCCTCGCTTTCATAGACAGGCAGATAAAAAGTGGTAGTGCCGATGGAAAGCCGGTTTTCTTCGAGTTTTATATCGACCTCGCCGAGCTGCGTTGCATCAAGTTCCCAAGTGGATGAGTAGGGAAGCCGCTCTTTGGCATTGGCGAGCGCGCCAGGAGTCGAGAGTCTGATAGTCATGTCAGGCAGTACGTGGATGAGATAACTCGCACCCACTCCTTCATAGGCGTCCATGCTGGTTTGCACGGCCAGTGGTATCGGCATTGCGCAACTCCTCGTAGTGCCAAGCGAGTAACCCGCTTTCTCAGGCAGCGCATAAAAGCACTGTCGAGAACGACCCGTGAGTGGCACTTTCATCTGGGTTACCCAATGCCTCGAGACCGAGAAGTCAGTAAAGGCTGGCGGGATGTCGGTTTCCGTTGTAAGACCAGCGTTTGCAACGACACCGTCCCTGAAAATCAACACATAACGGCCGAACGGTCGAACGGCCATGGTTCGCAGGATCTTGGTGATATTGTCGTGATCGTCCTCGTTACGCGCAGCCGAGTAATAATTCAGCTTGATGGTCTTCGCGCCGAAGTGATAGACGAGATGGCAACCGACAGTCAGTCGGTATGACTTGGGTTTCTCGGAGAAAAAATGCGCCTCGGCTTTTGTCAGCTCATCACTGGTGAAGTCCAGATATATCCGGGTTATGACATCCGGACGTAAAACCGCGTAGAAAGTGTTGGCCTTGCCGGTTCTCGGTACGTAATAGCTCGCTTCCTTGCGATGTCGGATCCAGCATTCCGGCGCATAAATAATGATCGGTGTTACCGGTTTGCCACGTTTGACGAAAATTTCCGGTATATCAGCGGTGTGGCCATCCGGGATTGTTTCAGGCAGGTCAAGCCTGAAATGGCAATCATCACTGGTTATGAAAATCAGATTTTTGTTGCTCAGCTTTCTCGTGCCTTCGTATTTCTTGTAAACGTCATGAATGGTCAATACGTTTTTGGGATTGTCTTGAATTTCGAAGCCTGAGCGGATGACCAGGTCATTGCCCTCGATAGCCCAGGACTCAATCAGGTCCTTGCGCCAATTCATGACGATATAACTGGTCTGTTCACCATCATCGATGATGGAAAAACGACCAGCCACATGCGCAATGTAATATTGATCCGCACCGGCGCCTCCCGACGCTTTTGCTTTTTCGTGGGAGAGGAATATCTGATCGTCTCCGGCGCCAGCTTCAATGATGTCGCTGCCTCGTGATTTGATGACGTTGTTTTGCGCAGTGCCGGTTACTACGCTTGCTGCGCGATGGACTGTTTCAATATTTTCGATACTGTCCAGCAAACTGTGCAGGATGGATATCTTGTTATTCTCGGCATCGACATCGCTGGTGAGGATCTGCAATGTTCCGGCCAGCAAATCTATGTCATAGCCAGTTCTGTTCGTATCACGAGAGGAGTAATTGCCGCCAAGTACCAGTGTGTCATTTCCTGCGCCGCCGCTCAGCGTTGAATATTCTGCAACATGGCTGTCCTTTTCGAGGAAAGCGGCTGCGTTCTCAAACAGGAACTGGTCATTGCCTTCACCGCCCGACAGTTGTTTTTTTCCTGACTTGTAATAGAACGTGTTGGGCTTTTTTTCTACACCTTTGATCGAGTCGTTACCCTCGCTGAGAAACCAGAGAATGTTTTTGCCCTCTGCCGCAACTCCCAGTTCCGCGCCGGGTGTATCTTTTGTAACCCCTGCGCTTGCATCAATGATGTCATCGGTGCCTACCACTTCAGGGACATTGACCGACTCCCACGCATCCTGTTTGGTCCACCAGTTTCGTTTCCAGACCCGCGTCGGTTTCAGGCGTACATCAAACTTGCCATTGACGATGGCTTCGGTGCTCTCTTTCAAGGGGCCATCGAGTAGCGTTCTCGCGGTCTTTTTTAACTGCAATGAGTGTTGAAGTAGTGTTTTGGCCTTGATATAGCGGTTTTGAACGCTTTCGTCGACGTCCATCATGCAGAACGAAAACCATCCGCTACGCCACCGCTCATCAACGGTTAATTCGATGTAGTCATCTATGTCGTCAACGATCCGTACCGCACCGTAGACCTGCGAGCCAATGGCGAGAATCGCGCCGGCTGCAAGCCCGACGGGGCCGGCAAACGAGAAACCGGCCATCGCGGCAGTGCCGAGAATGACGGTCATGGCTGCACTGGTAATGCTCAGGCCAGCGCTGACGTAATGATCCATAGCCTCTTTGCCGGTGGCATTCTCAGCGGCGTTCATGGATCTCACGGCGGTAAAGATGTCGAAGGGCAGCGTCAGCATGCCGCCGACCAGACCGCCCGATCGACCCAGTCTGAGTGCGAAGCGTGTTCTGGCGAAGTCCCGGTAAGCATTCTGTCCGGCTGTGAGCATCTGCGTGGCTATTTTACTGACCGTGACATCGGCCGCGATGGAGGCCAGTTCCGATGCAATGCCCGCGCTGTTTATTGCTACTTCAGCACGGTTATCGGCTTTGATCGCATCGATTACGCCACGAATCCCCATGAAAATGCCGAAACCCTGGATGCCCAGGCTGGAGCCCAGCGTCGCGTAGCTTTTGGTCAATGCCGCCCAGCGGGGATGATGTCTGGGGACGTGCACATGTTGCAGATCGAGCGACTGTGCTGCGCTCAGAAGTTTTACCAGTTTGTCGCGGTAATTGCCGGCTACCTTTTCATTGGCATTGTTTTCCCTCAAGAGCTGAGGGGCGCCAAGCGGGCGCTGGCTGGCCATTTCAAACAGGAGCGTGGGTAACAAGTAGCTATCGCTGCCCGTTGAAGTTTTCAGAAAATGTTCAACTTTATTGGCGTCGAACTGCAGGCTATTGATAAAAGAAAGTTTGGGTCGGCGAAAGAAGCTGTTCTGGCCATTCAATGGCTGACCGTCAATCGTTGCGCCTAGTCCGTCGAGTGCGGTACGGGTAATCGAAATATCGCCAATTTCCAAAGGGCCGAACACTTCGTCCACCATTTGCAATTGACTCGATTTTCCATTGGTTTGGCCATGGTCGATGGTTGAAGGCTTGTATTCGTTGGACTCATAGCCCAAATCCATAATTATGACGGTATCGGAAACAGGTTGCGTGTCCGCATGTATTGCAGGGTCGGTTTGTGCAGTTGCTTCGCGTATGAGTGTGGCCATTAGAACTTCCTTGTTCCGGCAATTGTTGTTAAGGCCAAGGATATTACGTTGGCCTTTCGAGACCTGTATATCGATGGGTTGTTGCTATCTATTGCGTATCAGTGATTGGATGTTGCACTTAATTTATTCATGAACAACATGATCCTGCCCGAGATCCATTCCGGCAGGATAATCAATAGTGGCGCTTTTCAGTCAATGGCTGCCAAGCAAAGACGCCGCGCCAGCACCACCAAACAGTCCGGCACTCACCCGATTGAACCAACTCTGGCCTTTGCCGCTGCGCAAATAACGTGCGGCACCATTGGCACCCAGACCGTAAGCCAGTTTGCAGCACAGATCGAGCACTACCCAGGTCGCGATCATGATCAGTAATTGCGGCAGAAACGGTTGGTCTGCGCGGAGGAACTGTGGCAAAAACGCGGCGAAAAACAGTATGTCCTTAGGGTTGCTCGCGCCCAGTACAAAAGCGCGTCCGAACAATGTGCGAAAACGCGGCACCGGTGCGGCTTCGGGTACTTCGGCGCCCGTCGATGGCTGACGCGACTGTTGCCAGCTCTGCCAGGCGAGGTAAAAAAGGTACAGCGCACCGATGATTTTCAGCGCGCTGAACAACTGTTCCGAGGCCAGCAACAGAGCGCCAAGCCCCAGTGCCGAAGCGCTGAGCAGGCAGATCGAGGCGATCACGCCACCCAGGAACGCGGGGTACGACCGGCGCAAACCGTAATTCAGACTGTTGCTGATCATCAGCAATGACAGCGGTCCCGGGATCAGGATCACCACCAGCGCAGCGCCACTGAACAGCAGCCAGGTTTCCAGACTCATTGTATTGCTCCTTTGTTGTTATCGGGATGTGCAAAAGCCCCACCCGTGAGGGTGAGGCTGGTTTGAAGCTTGAACCGCGCAGCGTTTACAGGAAAATGAACTTGGCGATGAAGATCGCGCAGAGCACCCACAGGCTGACGGAAATTTCCTTGTACTTGCCGGTGCCGGCCTTCAACGCGACGTAGGTAATAAAGCCCAGCGCGATGCCGTCGGCGACGGAGAAGGTCAGCGGCATCATGATCGCCGTGACAATCGCCGGAATGGCGTCGGTCGCCTCGTCCCATTCGATGTGGGCCATGCCGCCCATCATCAGCATCGCCACGTAAATCAGGGCACCTGCCGTGGCATAAGCGGGAATCATGCCAGCCAGTGGTGCGAAAAACATGGCCGCTATAAATAGCACACCCACGGTGACGGCGGTAAGACCAGTCCGACCACCAGCGGCTACGCCGGCGGCGCTTTCCACGTAACTTGTGACCGGGGGCACGCCAACCACGGCGCCGAATACGCTGGAGGCGCTGTCGGCCTTCATGGCTCGTGAAAGGTTCTCGATGCGACCGTCAGCGGCGACAAGGTTGGCGCGCTGGGCCACGCCCATCAGCGTGCCGGCGGTGTCGAACATGTGCACGAAGAGGAACGCCAGCACTACGCTGATCATGCTGACGTTGAACACGCCGGCGACGTTCATTGCCATCCAGGTCGGCGCCAGGCTCGGCGGCGCGGACATGATGCCCTCGTAGTGGACGAGACCCAGG
Source organism: Pseudomonas sp. Sample_14 (assembly GCF_004307515.1). Taxonomy (NCBI): domain Bacteria; kingdom Pseudomonadati; phylum Pseudomonadota; class Gammaproteobacteria; order Pseudomonadales; family Pseudomonadaceae; genus Pseudomonas; species Pseudomonas sp. Sample_14. The sequence goes on from NZ_RCOC01000008.1 coordinate 38,217, forward strand.
CCCCAACCGGCGAGGGTGACGGTGATGATGCTGATCAGGATCGCGCCGAATACGCGGTGGTAACTGAGGATCGCGATCATGAGGAAGCAGATCGCGGCGAGCAACGGGCCGGGTTCGCGCAGCGAGCCAAGTTTGATCAGCGTTGCCGGGCTGTCGACGACGATGCCGGCAGTCTTCAGCCCGATCAGGCCCAGAAACAGACCGACACCGGCGCCCATGGCAAACCGCAGGCTGACCGGAATGCTGTTGAGCAGCCACTCGCGAATCCGCGAAAAGGTCAGGAACATGAACAGCACGCCCGAGACGAACACTGCGCCGAGCGCGGTTTCCCAGTTGTAGCCCATGGTGCCGACCACGGTGTAAGTGAAGAAAGCATTGAGGCCCATGCCCGGCGCCAGGCCGACCGGCCAGTTGGCGTAGAGCCCCATCAACAGGCAGCCGAGCGCGGCGGCGATGCAGGTGGCGACGAAGGCTGCACCGTGATCGATGCCGGCATCGGCCATGATGTTCGGGTTGACGAAAATGATGTAAGCCATGGTGATGAAGGTTGTCAGACCGGCAATCAGCTCGGTCTTCACCGTGGTGCCATGCAAGCTGAGTTTGAACAGACGCTCCAGCAGGCCATTGCGTAATGGCGGCGTGAGCTCGAGCGGCGGTGCTTCGGATTTGCGGCTTTCCACAGCGAGTACTCCTCAAGAGTTTTATTGTTATTTCCAGGGCCGGACCCATGAGGGGTGGCAGCGGCCCTTTGAGGCATACGCGAATTTGTTGACCGTGTAGTCAGGAACTCGCACGCAGTGGATTATGCTTTTGTGTACAAATAAAGCAAATATTGTTTTGGTTTTTGTCGCCGATTTTTTTGCTGATAGGGATATATGGCCATCCTGGATGGCTTCGCGAGCAGGCTCGCTCCCACCTTTGTAAAGCGTTCCCATGTGGGAGCGAGCCTGCTCGCGAAGAGGACGGTCCTGTCAATCGAGATGCGTCTGGCTACCCCCGAGCGCCAGATTCACCGCCAACCACCCATTTACCGCCGCTTCCCCAGCCTCGGTAAACACCCGCTCAAGCAATTTCACCTGCTCACGGCGCAACGCCTGCTCGAACTTCGCGCCTTCCGCCGTCAGCTCAAGCAGACGCTTACGCTTGTCCGTCTGTGAAGCGACGCTGTCGACCAGATACATTTCCTGCAACTGGCGCAGGGGCATGTTCAACGCTTGTTTGCTCACGCCCAGCAGGGCCAGCAACTCTTTCACACTCAGGTTCGGATAGCGCGCGATGAAAAACACGATGCGCTGATGTACCCGCGAGAGTCCGCGGCGCTCGAGCATTTCATCCGCCTTGGCCGTGAACGCCTGATAGCCGAAGAAGAACGCTTCCATGGCCTGTTGCTGACTTGCGGGGTTTTTAAGGTCAAGCATGTTGACGTACTCGCTCAAGCTGTCGTAGTTTCAGTCAACCAGTTTGACTCATTTTTTACCTGCCTCGCTACGGTGACCACCATGGCTTTTTCCGAACGTGTCTCGCGCCTGAAAAGTTCTTTGATCCGAGAAATCCTCGCCGCCGCCCAGCGTCCAGAGGTGATGTCGTTTGCCGGCGGTTTGCCCGCTGAGACGATGTTGCCGAAGGTGGAATGGGACGAGATGCCGCTGTCGCTGGGGCAGTACGGCATGAGCGAAGGCGAGCCGGCCTTACGCGAGGCGCTGGCGGCAGAGGCGAGGGCGCTGGGCCTTGAATGCGAGGCGAGTCAGGTGCTGGTGGTCAGCGGCTCGCAGCAAACCCTGGATCTGGCGGCCAAGCTGTACATCGACAAGGGCACGGAAATTCTGTTGGAGGCGCCGACTTATCTGGCCGCGCTGCAAATCTTCCAGCTGTTCGGCGCCGACTGCCTGACTGTGGCGCAGGAAGCCGACGGCCCAAATCTGGCGCAATTGCGTAATCGTTTAGAGCAGCATCGCCCGGCGTTTATCTACCTGATCCCGACTTTCCAGAATCCTTCCGCCGTGCGCTACAGCGAGGCCAAGCGCGCCGCAGTCGCGGCATTGCTCGATGAATTTGGCGTCACGCTGATTGAAGATGAGCCATACCGCGAACTGACTTTCGATGGTGGCAGTGCCAAACCGATTGCCGCGCGTCTGAGAAAAGCCAGCTGGATCTACACCGGCACCGTCTCGAAAACCTTGCTCCCGGGTTTGCGTGTCGGTTACTTGATCGCCAGTCCGGATCTGTTCCCGCACCTGCTCAAACTCAAGCAATCGGCGGACCTGCACACCAATCGCATCGGCCAGTGGCAGGCGCTGCAATGGATCGGCTCGCAGAAGTATCAACAGCATTTGAGCGAGTTGCGGGATTTCTATCGGCAGCGGCGCGATGCGTTTCAGTTGGCGCTGGAAGAGCATTTTGCCGATCTGGCTGAGTGGAACATGCCCCAGGGCGGGCTGTTTTTTTGGCTGACGTTGAAACAACCGCTGGACACCCGGTCATTGCTCAATGAGGCGTTGGCCAATGATGTGGCATTCATGCCCGGTGAGCCGTTCTTTCCTGAGCCGGACAAGCATCATGGGCATTTGCGCTTGAACTTCAGCCACATTGATCCGGCGCGGCTGGATGAGGGGTTGAAGCGGTTGGCGGCGGTGGTGCGGCGGGCGCAGATGGAGAGGGCGGCCTAGCAAAAACGCCGGCTCAAGGGCCGGCGTTGTCAGTGCGGGCCTCTTCGCGAGCAGGCTCGCTCCCACAGGACGGGATGCGTTTCAAGGGTGGGAGCGAGCCTGCTCGCGAAAGCGGCTAGCGCTCCAACCCATTAACATCAGACCGCCGCAAACCGCTTATCCAGGTAATCGATAATCACCTTGGATTCATACATCCAGGTGGTTTGCCCATTCTCGTCGATACGCAGGCAAGGCACTTTGATTCGGCCACCCTGTTCCAGCAGAGTCTGGCGATCCTGCTCGTTGTTCTTCGCGTCTTTCAGTGCCACCGGCACATTCAGACGATGCAGGGCGCGGCGGGTTTTCACGCAGAAGGGGCAGGCGTGAAACTGATACAGCGTCAGATCTTTCGCGGCAGCGTCGACTTGCGCCTGAGCAGCAGCGGGGCGTTTTTTCTTGCCCGGGCGGGTGATGAAATCGATGAAGATAACCAGTTGGCCGAGGCCGACACGAAGCGCTTTGACGAACACGTTGAAAGCCTCACGGTGCAAATGAAGAAAGGCGCGCAGCTTACCCGATTTTTCACAGGCGAAAAAAAACCGGCGATCAACGCCGGTTCTTTTCTGTTGCGAATTACTTGATGAGGCTGAGGAATTCGCTACGGGTCGCCGCGTTTTCACGGAATTCACCGAGCATCACCGAAGTGATCATCGACGAATTCTGCTTTTCGACGCCGCGCATCATCATGCACATGTGCTTGGCTTCGATCACCACGGCCACGCCCAGCGCGCCGGTCACTTGCATCACGGCATCGGCGATCTGACGGCTGAGGTTTTCCTGAATCTGCAGGCGGCGCGCGTACATATCGACGATCCGCGCAACCTTCGACAGGCCCAGCACTTTGCCGCTCGGGATATAGGCGACATGCGCCTTGCCGATGAACGGCAGCAGGTGGTGTTCGCACAACGAATACAGCTCGATGTCCTTGACCAGCACCATTTCGCTGTTGTCGGAGCTGAACAGGGCACCATTGGTGACCTCTTCGAGCGTCTGTGCATAACCACGGCAGAGGTACTGCATGGCTTTGGCGGCACGCTTTGGCGTGTCGAGCAGGCCCTCGCGGGACACGTCCTCGCCCAATTGGCCGAGAATCGCGGTGTAATTCTGTTCCAGGGACATGAAACTACCTGTGGGGATTTTCGCAAAGGGCAAGGGTACGGTGGCGGACACAACCCTGCAAGTTCGGTGTGACGGCTTTATTCGTCGCGGCCTTCCATCATCGTCCGTTTCAGCATCACATAAACCGCGCCGGCGCCGCCGTGGCGGGCCTGGCAGGAGCAGAAACCGAGCACTTGCGCATGCTGGCGCAGCCAGGTGTTGACGTGGCTTTTGATCATCGGCCGCTTGCCATCCAGGCGCACAGCCTTGCCGTGCGTCACGCGCACGCAGCGGATTTCGAATTTGGTCGCTTCGGCGAGAAAGGCCCAAAGTGTTTCCCGGGCTTTTTCTACGCTCATGCCATGCAGGTCGAGGCTGCCTTCGAACGGGATCTGCCCGACCTTGAGCTTGCGCATCTGGCTTTCCTGCACGCCATCGCGGGACCACATCAGCTCGTCTTCCGGGCCGACGTCGATCACGAACTGGTCGGACAAGCCGTCAATGATGGTGGTGTCGCTGCGCACGGTGGCGGACTGACGCAGCTTGGCGATCTGCGCGCGGTCAGCCTTGGGTTTGCCGGTGTCGGCGCGGTCGTGCTTGATCGGCTTGACGCCCTGGATGGCACTTTTGAACAGAGAAAAATCGTCGTCTTGCATGTCAGCCTCCGCGAAGGGCGGCCAGTTTACCCAAGTCGACAGAAAACGGCCCGGCAAAAAGCCAGGCCGTTGGGTCAGTCGTGTTTTTTCATCAGATGCGGGGACATGTTCAGTTCCCGCGATTGCCGTGCGCGACGGCGGCAGCGGCGCCACAGAGCAACGCCGAAGTACAGAAACAGCAAGCCGACGGCAAGCATGATTGCCGAGCCCAGCGGTGATGCGTTCAGGTCACCCAGCGCCGGCGGGCGGCCGAGCAGGCTGGCGGCGCCGGCCATCGCCAGCAGCACGCCGAACGTCGCCAGAATGGCCGAGATCGCCGCGCCAAATCGAAAACGCCAGTTGCTTTGGCCTTTGGGCCGCAAACGGCGTGCGTCAAATCCATCGGATAACTTCATTCCGACCTTCCTCAATGGTATCGGCCCTTCGACCGGGAGTTGACCGGGTTGTTCCTGAGGCTATTGCATTTGCGGCAAATCAGCGGATATAGCGGATGAGCGGCGCCAACGCACCGCTCACAAGGGCAGGATCAGATCAGGTCCTGAGTCTTGGCCAGCGTGGCGAAGTTGTCGGCCATGATCGCCATTTCCGCTTCCTGCACGCGTTCGGCGCTGAGCACGCCGCCCTTGAACGGCAGATCGCGGGTCGCGCAGGCGTCTTCGACCAGGGTGCAGCGGAAACCGAGGTTCTTTGCCGCGCGCACGGTGGTGCTGACGCTGGAGTGACTCATGAAGCCGCAAACGATCAGGTCCAGCGAGCCGAGGTTCTGCAGGCGCTCGAGCAGTTCGGTGCCATGGAACGCGCTCGGCAGCAGTTTGCCGATAATGGTTTCATCGCCTTGCGGTTCGAGACCGGGGATGAATTCGCCGCGTTCGCCCTGCGGGTCGAACAGGCCACCAACGGTGCCGAGATGACGCACGTGCACGATCGGCCGACCGGCGGCACGGGCTGCGGCAACCACTTGTTTGATGTTCGCGACGGCCGCGTCCATGCCGCTCAGGGCCAGCGGGCCACTGAGGTATTCCTTCTGGGCATCGATGATGACCACGGTGGCATGGCTCAGGGTGGCCGCTGCGTAACCGCGACCGCTGAGTTGAAACATCGTTTTTGGAACGGACATTCTGGGGCTCCTCGGGGTGGGGCTTTTGCGACATTGTCCTCTGGCTGAGCGGTTCTGTGAATCGCTACCATCGTAGGCGCCGTCGTTCTTGACCTGCAGCCTTGTCAAGTTACACGTTCCGTTCAATGCCTGATGCAAAAAAAAGAAAACTCCTACCGGAACCGCGTGGTTTTTCCTGCGTCGTCGTCGCGCGTTTTGGCTGCTAGAATCGCCAGTCGTTTTTTCTGGAGTTCTACGCCGTGATCACTTCCCGACTTCGTACCCTGCGCGACCACATCCGTTGGGCCGTCAGCCGCTTCCATGGGGAGGATCTGTTTTTCGGTCATGGCACCGACAACGCCTGGGACGAGGCGCGCCAGTTGGTGCTGGGCGCTTTGCACCTGCCTTGGGAAATCGCCGACAGCTATCTTGATTGCGCGCTGGAAGATGACGAACTGGTCAATCTGCAGCGCTTGCTCAAGCGCCGCATCGAGGATCGCGTTCCCACCGCCTATCTGCTCGGCGAGGCGTGGTTCTGCGGCATGTCGTTCATCGTCGACCAGCGCGTGTTGATCCCGCGTTCGCCGATTGGTGAACTGATCGAAAACCGCTTTGCGCCATGGATCGGCAACGAACCGGCGCGGATTCTCGACCTGTGCACGGGTTCCGGCTGCATCGGCATTGCCTGTGCTTACGAGTTTCAGAATGCCGAGGTAGTGCTCGCGGACCTGTCGTTCGAAGCGCTGGAAGTGGCCAACCAGAACATCGAGCGCCATGGCGTCGATGAGCGCGTCTATACCGTGCAGGGTGATGGCTTCGATGGCTTGCCGGGTCAGCGTTTCGACCTGATCGTGTCGAACCCGCCCTACGTCGATGCGGAAGATTTCGCCGACATGCCGGACGAGTATCAGCACGAGCCTGAACTCGGTCTTGCCTGCGGTGATGATGGTCTGAATCTGGTCCGGCGCATGCTCGCCGAAGCGGCGGATCACCTGACCGAGAAAGGTTTGTTGATTGTCGAGGTAGGCAACAGCCAGGTGCACGTCGAGGCGTTGTACCCGGAAGTCGATTTCGCCTGGCTGGAGTTCCAGCGCGGCGGGCATGGCGTGTTCATGCTGACAGCCGAGCAGTGCCGCGCGCATCAGGCCCTGTTCGCGTCCCGCGTCTAAGGTTGTGACAGATCGTTCCCACGCAGAGCATGGGAACGATCAGTACGCGCTCAAGCCCTCAGCGGTGCGTAGCAATCCAGATCAACAACCCCGCCTGAAACACCGCAAACGCCACCAGACACGTAATGGTGAAACGCAACCCGGCATCTTCGCGCTTGAACTTGCTGACTTTTTCTTCCTGCTTCTTCAGCTTCACTTCCTGCTCGGCGAGATTCTGTTCGGCCTGCTGCAGCATCTGCGCGGCTTCAAGAATTTCGACGATCTGCAGCTTTTCGCTGTTCCAGTCACCGAGCAGATCACCGACCTGCACCGCCTTGATGCTGCCTTTCAAATGCTGGGCATCGGCGTAAGCCACATCGAAACCGTGCACGCGCAGGAAATGGTCGCGGCGCAAGCGAGTGTCTTCGTTGAGCGCATCCTTGTTGTTCAGGTCCATGCCTTCAACGGTGTAGCCGGGCCAGCGCTTTTTCGCCCAATTGATGCCTTGCGCAGCCATGAAGCGGCCGATACCGCGATTCAGCGGTTCGATCTGCAAGCCACTGTCGGGACCGAAACTCACTCGTTTGCTCGCGTGGTCGACCCACACATCGAGATGATTCTGCTCTTTGCGCACGCGCTGGTTGGGCAGCTTGATCGCCATGCGCATCAGGCTGCGCTCTTTGCTGTTGCGCTCGGCGTAACCGAATTCGACAAAGCGCAACGGCCGGCCGCCGGTGTTGCGGTCGGTCTGCAGCGGCGCCAGGCGGAGCATCTTGTGGTGCTCGGCCTGAACATCCGCCCACGGCAGTTCGACCGCTGGCGGTGCGTCTTTTTCAGCGCTGGTGTCGGGTGAAGTCTGGGTTTCAGTCATAACGGCGAGATCCTGTCCAAGCCCTGCTTGCCGCCAGACGTTGCGCTGGCGACAAAGGCTTATCGGCCGTTTTCCGTGAGGCTGGAGGGTAAAACGCAGTTAACTTGCACGAATTCCGTCAATAAATTCGATGACGGCGGCGCCCAGTTCGGCGGCCAGGGGCAAATTCGGGTCCTTGTAGGAGGCCAATTGCCGCTTCATGTCGTTGTGGACGATGCGCAGCACGTGATTCATACCGTCGATCACCGTCAGTTGCGCGTCCGGTTTCGCCGCCTTGAGCAGCTTCGCGTCCTCGGTGCCGACCTGAATGTCGTTGCTGCCCTGGACGATCAGTGCCGGCATTTTCAGCTGGGCAAAGGCTTGCGCCGGGTCCTGACGGAACAGCGAAATCAGGTACGGCTGCACGCTCGGGCGAAAGATCACCTGCAACGGCTGTGGCACGTTGTCATCGGTATGGCCGGCCTTGAGGCTGTCGAGCAGTTCGTTGCTGCGCAGCATCAGTGGCGGCGGCAGGCTGCGCGCCAACTGTTCGCGGATCACTTCATCGACCGGCCGCGCGCTGCCAGACAGCGAGATCACCGCCGCTGCGTCCAGCTTCGGCGCAGCGAGGCTGGCAATCAGCGCGCCTTCGCTGTGGCCGAGCAGAATCAGTTTGCCGAAACGCGGATCGGCCTTGAGCTTCTGCCCCCACGCCACCGCGTCCGCCGCATAGCCTTCTACTGACAGATCACGTTCATCGGGAGCGGCCGCCAGGCTCGCCGCAACGCCACGCTTGTCATAGCGCACGCTGGCGATGTTGTGTTTGGCCAGTACCCAGGCCAAGCGCTTGAGGCTGTCATTGCGCCCGCCGTCGGGATTGTTTCCGTCGCGATCTGTAGGACCCGAGCCAGAAATCATCAGAACAATCGGCACCGGGCTGTCGGACTTGGGCAGCAACAGCGAGCCGAAAAGTTCGCCACTGCCGGTGTCCAGAGTGACCGGGCGCTGTAGGACTGTCGCTTGGGCAAAGCCGGTAAAGAGGGTAAGACTCAAGATCAGAACTCGCAGCATCATCACGCCATCATTGGTCAAGGTGCCGGTTGGACTCGCCAGCACCACTAAGGTTCGAGGATGAACTACTCGGTTAGCCTGCGTATACTGGCGCGCATCAAGAATTCGGGTTTGATTTCACGGAGCGTCCTGCATGTCCGGCAATACCTACGGCAAGTTGTTCACTGTCACCACCGCTGGCGAAAGCCATGGTCCGGCGTTGGTCGCCATTGTCGACGGCTGCCCGCCGGGTCTGGAGATTTCCCTGGAAGATCTGCAGCGCGACCTCGATCGCCGCAAGCCTGGCACCAGCCGCCACACCACCCAGCGCCAGGAAGCCGATGAAGTCGAAATCCTCTCCGGCGTGTTCGAGGGCCGCACCACGGGTTGCTCGATCGGCCTGCTGATTCGCAACACCGACCAGAAGTCCAAGGACTACTCGGCGATCAAGGACCTGTTCCGCCCGGCCCACGCCGACTACACCTATCACCATAAATACGGCGAGCGCGATTATCGCGGCGGTGGCCGCAGTTCGGCGCGGGAAACCGCCATGCGCGTAGCGGCCGGTGCGATCGCCAAGAAGTATCTGGCCAGTCAGGGCATCGTCATTCGCGGTTACATGAGCCAGCTCGGCCCGATCGAAATTCCGTTCAAGACCTGGGATTCGGTCGAAGAAAACGCCTTTTTCAGCCCTGACCCGGACAAGGTCCCGGAGCTGGAAGCGTACATGGACCAGTTGCGCCGCGATCAGGACTCGGTCGGGGCGAAGATCACCGTGGTCGCCGAAGGCGTGATGCCGGGTCTTGGCGAGCCGATTTTCGATCGCCTCGACGCCGAACTGGCCCACGCGCTGATGAGCATCAACGCGGTCAAAGGCGTGGAGATCGGCGCCGGTTTCGCCTGTGTCGCCCAGCGTGGTACCGAACACCGCGATGAACTGACGCCGGAGGGTTTCCTCAGCAACAACGCCGGCGGCATCCTCGGCGGCATCTCGTCCGGCCAGCCAATCGTTGCGCATCTGGCATTGAAACCGACCTCGAGCATCACCACCCCGGGGCGTTCGATCGACGTGAATGGCAACCCGGTCGACGTGATCACCAAGGGGCGTCACGATCCTTGTGTCGGCATCCGCGCGACGCCGATCGCCGAAGCGATGATGGCCATCGTGCTGATGGATCATCTGCTGCGCCACCGTGGGCAGAACGCCGATGTGCGCGTGAGCACGCCGGTGCTGGGCCAGCTCTGATGGCTGCGCTCAAAGCCGTCGCGGCATAACCGGCGTGGCGGCGCTTCCTTACTGGCGGCTGTCCAGTTTCTATCTGTTCTATTTCGCCTTGCTCGGTTCGACAGCGCCGTTTCTGGCGCTGTACTTCGATCACCTCGGCTTCAGCGCCGCGCGCATCGGCGAGCTGGTGGCGATTCCGATGCTGATGCGCTGTGTGGCGCCGAACATCTGGGGCTGGCTCGGCGATTACACCGGCAGGCGTCTGGCCATCGTGCGCTTTGGCGCGGTCTGTACGTTGCTGACCTTTTCGCTGATTTTCGTCAGCCAGACCTACGCCTGGCTGGCGATGGTCATGGCCCTGCATGCGTTCTTCTGGCACGCGGTGCTGCCGCAGTTCGAAGTCATCACCCTCGCGCATCTGCAGGGGCAAACATCGCGCTACAGCCAGATTCGCCTGTGGGGCTCGATCGGTTTCATCATCACTGTGGTAGTGCTGGGTCGGCTGTTCGAATGGCTGAGTCTGGACATCTACCCGGCGGCACTGGTGCTGATCATGGCCGGTATCGTTCTCAGCAGCCTGTGGGTGCCGAATGCGCAGCCGGCGCAAGGCAATCGGCCGGCGGGCGAGGGCTTTCTCAAGCAATTGCGCCATCCCGGCGTGTTGGCGTTTTATGCCTGCGTCGCGCTGATGCAGGTCAGCCACGGGCCGTATTACACCTTTCTGACTCTGCACCTTGAACGCCTCGGTTACAGCCGTGGCGTCATCGGCATGCTTTGGGCCGTGGGTGTGGTGGCGGAAGTGCTGATGTTCATGGCCATGAGCCGCATTCTGGCGCGCTTTTCCCTGCGCCGGGTGCTGCTGGCGAGTTTCCTGCTGGCGGCGTTGCGTTGGGTGCTGCTCGGTTCGTTTGCGGAGTTTCTCTGGGTGCTGTTGTTCGCCCAAGTGCTGCACGCAGCGACTTTCGGCAGCTTTCATGCGGCTGCCATCGCTTTCGTGCAACGTAGTTTCGGCGCCCGCCAGCAAGGCCAGGGCCAGGCGCTGTATGCGGCACTGGCCGGCACCGGCGGGGCGCTCGGCGCGCTGTATTCCGGCTACAGCTGGAACGCCCTCGGCGCGACATTGACCTTTAGTATTGCCAGTCTCGCAGCGCTTGCCGCTGCCGTTATCATTGCCACATGTATGCAAGAGGACAGGCCATGAGCCTTAGCCGTGAACAGCTCGCCCAGCAGATCGTTGACGCCGGACGTTTTCTATATGGCCGTGGCTGGTCACCAGCCACCAGCAGCAACTATTCGACGCGCCTGTCGCCGAGCGAAGCGCTGTTGACCGTATCGGGCAAGCACAAGGGCCAGTTGGGTGTGGATGACGTACTCGCTACCGATCTGTCCGGCAATAGCCTGGAACCAGGCAAGAAACCCTCCGCCGAAACCTTGCTGCACACCCAGCTCTATAGCTGGCGCGCGGAGATCGGTGCGGTGCTGCACACCCATTCGGTGAATGCCACGGTGCTGTCGCGTCTGACTCCGCAAGACTTCATCGAGTTCGAAGACTACGAATTGCAGAAAGCCTTCAGCGGCATCTCGACTCATGAATCGCGGGTGCGTGTGCCGATTTTTGACAACGATCAGGACATTGCGCGCCTCGCCGCCAAGGTGCAGCCTTGGCTCGACGCCCATCCCGATTGCGTCGGTTATCTGATTCGCGGCCATGGCCTCTACACCTGGGGCGCGCAGATGAGCGACGCGCTGCGGCAGATCGAGGCTTTTGAATTCCTGTTTGAATGCGAGTTGAAAACCCGCAGCGTCATGAACCGCCAAGGCTGAGTTCATCTGAAACAGCCCGTTTGCCTGATGCCATGCGGCGCCCGACCGGTCTGCAAGAGCCGGACGGCGCCGCCGCTACCGAGGAATTGCCCATGAGCAGCCTGTCCGTTTATCACGTTTCCAGCCCTGAGATTCCCAACAAGGTGCTGACCCATTTCGAAGACATCGCCTCGACGCTGGCCGAGCAGGGCGTGCGTTTCGACCGCTGGCAAGCTGCCGCGAAAATTCAGCCCGGCGCCAGTCAGGAAGAAGTCATCAGTGCCTATAAAGAGCAGATCGACAAATTGATGACCGAGCGCGGCTACATCACCGTCGATGTGATCAGCCTCAACAGCGATCACCCGCAAAAAGCCGAGCTGCGCGCCAAGTTCCTCGAAGAGCACCGCCATGGCGAAGACGAAGTGCGATTTTTCGTTGCCGGTCGTGGCTTGTTTACCCTGCACATCGACGATTACGTCTATGCCGTTCTCTGTGAGAAGAACGACCTGATCTCGGTTCCGGCCGGCACCAAGCACTGGTTCGACATGGGCGAACATCCGCACTTCGTGGCGATCCGTCTGTTCAACAACCCGGAAGGCTGGGTTGCCAATTTCACCGGCGAAGACATCGCCGGCCGCTTCCCGCGTCTGGAGGACTGAAACCGTGTCGATCAAAGCCATCCTCACCGACATCGAAGGCACCACCAGCGCGGTGAGTTTCGTCTTCGACGTGCTGTTTCCCTACGCCGCCAAACATTTGCCCGACTTTGTGCGGCAGAACGCTTCGCGTGCTGATGTCGCCGAACAGCTCGACGCTGTGCGCCGAGACAGCAATGAGCCGCAGGCCGATGTTGAACGGGTTGTTGAAATCCTCTTGAGCTGGATCGCCGAGGACCGCAAGGCCACGCCGCTCAAGGCATTGCAAGGCATAGTCTGGGCGCAGGGCTATCAGGCAGGGCAGTTGAAAGGACATGTTTATCCGGATGCCGTTGAAGCGCTGCAACACTGGCATGCGGCCGGTTATCAACTGTTTGTTTACTCGTCCGGCTCGATCCAGGCGCAGAAACTGATTTTCGGTTGCTCGGAGGCGGGGGATCTGACACCGCTGTTCAGCGGCTATTTCGACACCACATCAGGGCCGAAGCGTGAAGCGCAGTCCTACCGCAACATTCAGCAGGCGGTGGGTGTTGAAGCCGATGAAGTCCTGTTCCTCTCGGACATCGTCGAAGAGCTCGACGCTGCCCAGTCGGCCGGCATGAAAACCTGCGGTCTGGCGCGTGAAGGCGGGGAGTTGGCAGGGCACGTGACGGTGGACAGCTTTACCGGAATCGAACCGGAAGCGTTCTGACCCCACAGTAAATATGTGGCAGACATAAACAAACAGGCCGTGAAGCACATGCTCCACGGCCTGTTTTTGTTTAAAGCAAATTACAGCGAATGATAGGTCGGCAGAGCAAAACGCTGCTGGCTCTGCAGCATTGCAATTTGCGGCAGCTCGCTGGCTTGTTCGGCCAGGTCGCGGCGGATCGCGCTGATCGCCCACGACAGTTGGTCACCGGCATGCAGTTGCTGATACGAGAGGGCGCGTTTGAAGACTTTGCCGTCGCTGCTACGCAGAGTGAGCAGGATGCCACCGTCAGGACGTGGGGCAGTGCTGACTTCGTAGTTGGAGAACAGCGATGTAAATTTTTCTTGAATCAGGCTCATGTCATCAGCTCCGTATGTACTTGAATGGCAAGCATGCGGAGGTAGTTGCAGCGTTTGTGCCAGTATTGATGCGAATAAAATCCCTTTAAAATCAATAAGTTGAAGGCATTGCATTTTGCAGGCGTCGTGCAATCTGCATGAATGGCCATCGTGCATCCTGCATTTTGCGTGATTTTTCTCCGTACAACGGAACCAAACGTCCGTACCAGAATCCGCTCTTCCCCGAAGGCGCGACGGGATACAAATCATTGCAAAAACCGCGTGTACAGCCCCGCGAGCACTGACGTACTTTCCTTCTCGACCCACGGCGTAAACGCGTCGGTCGCAGTCATTACCCGATAACAAGAACAGCGGTCTGCACGTCAAGATCGAACGGGGAGCTTTCATGCGTCACGCACCAAGCGACACGATTACCTGGGGCATGATGCTCCGCAAACTGCCGATGATCGCCAAGGCCATCCCCCGGGTGGTCAAAGGGATGAAGGTGGCCAACGTCACGGATCCGACCCAAACGTGCGGCCTGGGCTGGACGTTCGAGCAGGCGACGCTGCGCAATCCCGATGGTGTGGCGTTGTTGCAGGGCGACGTGGCGTTGACCTATACACAGGTCAATCAGTGGGCCAATCGCATTGCGCATTATCTGAGCGAGCAAGGCATCGGCAAGGGCGATGTGGTCGCGGTGTTCATCGAGAACCGTGCGGAATTGCTGGTGACGATTCTGGCGCTGGCCAAGCTCGGCGCGGTGAGTGCGCTGCTCAATACCTCGTCGATGCGCGACACGCTTGTTCACAGCATCAATCTGGTTGCGCCGGTGGCTATTGTGGTTGGCGAAGAACTGACCGCTGCCTATGCCGGCGTGCGTGATCAGGTTGCGATCGCAGCGCCGCGCACCTGGTTCGTCGCCGATCAGGACACCTACAGCCATCCGGGCATCGCGCCTGAGGGCTACGTCAATCTGATCAGCGCCAGTGCTGACGCCAGCAGCGATAACCCGCCGAGCAGCGCGCAAGTATTCTTCGACGATCCGTGTTTCTACATCTACACCTCCGGCACCACCGGCCTGCCCAAGGCCGGGGTGTTCAAGCATGGACGCTGGATGCGCAGTTCGGCGAGCTTCGGCATGATCGCCCTCGATATGCGCCCGGATGATGTCGTTTACTGCACCTTGCCGCTGTATCACGCCACAGGCCTCTGCGTGTGTTGGGGATCGGCGATCAACGGCGCCTCGGGTTTCGCCATCCGCCGCAAGTTCAGCGCCAGCCAGTTCTGGGGTGACGTGCGCCGCTATCGCGCAACCACCATCGGCTATGTCGGTGAGCTGTGTCGCTACCTGGTCGAGCAACCGGTCAGCGCCGATGACAGCCGGCACGACGTGCGCAAGATGATCGGCAATGGTTTGCGCCCCGGCGCCTGGGCCGAGTTCAAGACGCGTTTTGCCGTCGAGTACATTTGTGAGCTGTACGCGGCGAGTGACGGCAACATCGGTTTCACCAACATCCTCAATTTCGACAACACCGTCGGGTTTTCGCTGATGGCGTGGGAACTGGTCGCTTACGACCATGACAGTGGCGAGCCATTGCGCGGCGATGATGGTTTCATGCGCAAGGTCGGCAAGGGCGAGCAGGGCCTGCTGCTGGCGCGGATCGACGACAAGGCACCGCTGGACGGTTACACCGACCCGCAGAAAACCGCCCGCGTCGTCCTCCACGATGTGTTCAACAAGGGCGATCGCTTTTTCAACACCGGCGACCTGCTGCGCAATATCGGTTTCGGCCATGCGCAATTTGTTGATCGCCTCGGCGATACCTATCGCTGGAAGGGTGAAAACGTGTCGACCACCGAAGTCGAAAACCTGTTGCTGCAACATCCATTGATTGCTGAAGCCGTGGCCTACGGTGTGGAAATCCCCAACACCAACGGGCGTGCGGGGATGGCCGCAATCACTCCCGCCGAATCGTTGGCCACGCTGGATTTCGCTGAATTGCTGAGTTTCGTCCGGCAACGTATGCCGGCTTATGCCGTGCCGTTGTTCTTGCGGGTGAAAGTGAAAATGGAAACCACCGGGACCTTCAAATACCAGAAAACTCGCCTGAAAACGGAAGGCTTTGACCCCGGGCTCACCGGCGATGACCCGATCTTCGCCTGGCTGCCCGGCAGCGAAACTTACGTGCATGTCAGTGAGCAAATCCTCGCTGAAATTCAACAGGGCAAACATCGATATTGAGTGTGGCTATCGTGACGCTCGGAAAAAACCGAGTGACAGCCACCGTCGCGCTCGGGAAACTGTCGGCTTTCCGATAGACCGAAATGGAGTGCCCCATGTCCGACCAAAGCCGCCAGATGACCCCTGAAGAAGCTGCCGAATTCACCGAGCAGGTTTTCAACAAGGCGCGCGACGGTGATGCCGAGATGCTTGATCGCCTGGTCAGCGCCGGGCTGCCGGTGAACCTGAAAAACAGCAAGGGCGACACCTTGTTGATGCTCGCCAGCTACTACGGCCATGTCGATGCGGTGAAGGTCCTGCTTAAACACAAGGCCGATCCGGAAATGCGCAATGGCAACGGCCAGAGCCCGATTGCCGGCGCTGCGTTCAAGGGCGATCTGGCGGTGGTCAAGGCGCTGGTCGAGGCGGGCGCCGAGATTGAAGGTTCTTCCTTCGACGGCCGTACCGCGCTGATGATGGCGGCAATGTTCAACCGCGTTGAAATCGTCGACTACCTGATCGGCCAGGGCGCTGACCCGAAAGCCAAGGACGCCAACGGCGTGACCGCGCTGGATGCGGCGCGGACCATGGGCGCAGTCGATACCACCGCGCAGCTGGAAAAGTTGCTGGCGTAAAGTCCACGGACTGTGGCGAAGGGCAGAATGCGCTATCCTTCGCGCCCTGAAAATTCACCTCCGCCACAGGATCCGCTCTCATGAAAGCCGCACTCGTCGAACTCATCAGCAAAATCAGCTCCGGCTGCATGGGCGAGGACGAGATCCTGAAGGTGGCCGACGAAGCCGCTCAGGCCTACGCCGACGCCGAGGCTTTTCTGGCCGCCAATCCGGACATCAACTACGACGACACTTTCCCGATCCCGCTGGGTGAGTGGGTAGTGGTCGGTAGCCTGCCGGAAACCGTGTTGTTCCAGGCGGACACCTATGTCGACCTGTTCGCACAAATCGTTGCCTCGTTTGGTCCGGGCGTGGATTTCAATCTCAAGCCCAAGCAACTGGCCAAGACCGAAGCACTGACCGCACTCAACCGCATCCAGGTGCAGATGAGCAGCCTGAACAAGGAGAACGGCGGTTACACGTTGATGAACTTCAGCCAGTTGCTCGACGATGAGCTGCAAATGGTCCTGGTCTACGGCAACGATGTGCCCCGCGTGCTGGAGTTGTGCGCCGAGGTTGGCATCGCCGCCGCGCCAGCGCTGGAAGCCTTGAAGGTCGCCGTTCACGTCTGAACGCAATAAAAGGGAACCCTGCGCGCGACCGTCTATCCTAAAAGTGCATGCCACTATTCTGGAGCGACACCATGGGTTCCACGTTCAACGGTCTGATTGGCCTGATCATCCTTGCCCTCGACATCTGGGCCATCATCAACGTGCTGAAAAGCGGCGCCTCCACCGGGATGAAAATCGTCTGGGTGTTGCTGATCATCCTCCTGCCGGTGCTGGGCCTGATCATCTGGGCGATTGCCGGGCCACGGGGCAACGTCCGGATCTGAGCTGATTTTCGATCACACGGTCATCCCTGTGGGAGCGAGCCTGCTCGCGAAGACGTTGGGTCAGTTGCCATCACCGGCAACTGATGCTGCGCTTTCGCGAGCAGGCTCGCTCCCACAGTGGTTTGCGCTGGTAAAAAACAACCGGAGGTTCGACCTGTCATCTTCGGCAACGTAGAATGCGCGCCTTTCCCGGGCAATCGTCCCCACGATGGCGCCCGCGCATTTATCGGAGCACTTGACCATGACCGTCACCAAGACCAGCGAGTACCTGGAAACCCTCTACGAAGGCTACGGCCAGCGTTTTCGCATGGAAAAACTGCTGCACGAAGTGCGCACCGAACACCAGCATCTGGTGATCTTCCAGAACCCGCGCATGGGCCGGGTGATGGCGCTGGACGGCGTGATCCAGACCACCGAAGCCGACGAATTCATCTACCACGAGATGCTCACCCACGTGCCGATCCTCGCCCATGGCACTGCCAAGCGCGTGCTGATCATCGGCGGTGGTGACGGCGGCATGCTGCGCGAAGTGACCAAGCACGCCGGCGTCGAGCACATCACCATGGTTGAAATCGACGGCACCGTGGTCGACATGTGCAAGGAATTCCTGCCGAACCATTCCGCCGGAGCCTACGACGATCCGCGCCTGAACCTGGTGATCGATGACGGCATGCGTTTCGTCGCCACCACCACTGAAAAATTCGACGTGATCATCTCCGACTCCACCGACCCGATCGGCCCGGGCGAAGTGCTGTTCTCGGAGAACTTCTACCAGGCATGTCACCGCTGCCTGAACGAAGGCGGCATTCTCGTCACTCAGAACGGCACGCCGTTCATGCAGATCGACGAAGTCAAAACCACCGCCGGTCGCCTGCGCAGCC
Source organism: Pseudomonas sp. Sample_14 (assembly GCF_004307515.1). Classification (NCBI taxonomy): domain Bacteria; kingdom Pseudomonadati; phylum Pseudomonadota; class Gammaproteobacteria; order Pseudomonadales; family Pseudomonadaceae; genus Pseudomonas; species Pseudomonas sp. Sample_14. The sequence goes on from NZ_RCOC01000008.1 coordinate 56,147, forward strand.
TGTTCCCGGACTGGCATTTCTATCAGGCCGCCGTGCCGACCTACATCGGCGGTTCGATGACCTTCGCCTGGGGCTCGACCAACCCGGCGTACCGCAAGCTCAGCCGTGAAACCCTGCAACAGCGCTTCATCGGCAGCGGCATCGTCACCCGCTACTACAACCCGGAAATCCACATCGGCGCGTTCGCTTTGCCGCAATACGTGCTGCAAGCGGTCAACAAGCCGAGCAACGACTGATCACGCTGACGTCGCTCTACAAGGGAGCTTATGTGGTGAGGGGATTTATCCCCGTTGGGATGCGCAGCATCCCTGAACCGGCCTGCGCGGTGTCTCCGTCAAACCGCAATGGACGGTCTTACGACTGCTGCGCAGCCGGACGGGGATAAATCCCCTCGCCACAGAGCCCGCACTATCGATCGGATGGTTATTTTCACCGTTGTCGGCTGTAATCCTTTTGAACCAACTATCGCGGAAAAAAGTCGAGATAGAGGTAAGCCCATTTACGGGTTGATCGAGGAGGCACTGATGCAAAAGTGGAAAGTCACTTTCGTGGATGATCACGGTGAAATTGTCGATGAAGTCTTCGAACGTGAGGAATGCCCGTCCGATGATGAAGCCGCACGGCTCGTCAAAGAGCGGCTTCTTCCGGTCGCCGCCAAGCTGGATCTCAACGATCTGGAAGGGCGCACCGCCGATGCCGGGGTGAAAAACCTCAAGACCCAGAACGGCATCGAAATCCGCAGCATCACCCCTGTCTGAACACTTCCTGTCATCTCGTAAACCAGGCCTTGGCAGCGGCGCTCTCTTGGGGCTACTCTGCAAGCGAGATCAGCGAATGGATCGCTAAGGTCTGGTCTTGTCAGCTACATGCTTGTTTCCCGCGCGCAACCACGTTGCCGTAGTACTTAGGCCAAAAGGCCCGGGGCGGGAATACGGAAAGTCTATCCATCAATCGAGGGGGACGATTCATGAGCACAGCCTATCAAGAAGACATCAGCGGCAACGTTCTGCGCCGCATGAAAGAAGGCGGTTTCGATTTTTCCCGGTTCCATCCCATCGAGTTCTACGCGATTTTCCCGGACGAGGAGCGTGCGCGCAGGGCAGCAGGCAAATTTCGCGGTGAATCCATCAATGCCCAGGTCAGTGCGCGCGACGACGGCGCCTGGTCGCTGGAATTGAGCAAAGTGATGTACGCAACCTATGACGACATCGGCGATTTCGAGCAAGGCTTTTCAGCCGTGGTCGAACCGCTGGGCGGCATTATCGAGGGTTGGGGCGTGAAGCAGGAGGTGCGCAATCGTTACCGGTTGAATTGATATTGCGCATTGTTTGTCGGGCAACGGCTGACCTTCGGGTCGGCCGTTGTCGTTTCTGGCTCTGCACATCGCAGTGGCAAAACCCTGAAACAAGAATCCAGGACAAAAAAAAGCCACCGGAGAGGGTGGCTAAAAGGGAAGACGGGTATGCAATAAAGTCCTGTCGGGACGGGGCTGCCAAGGCAGTTCAGATCAGTTGAGCTGTCTACTTCGCGGCGGCGTGCCGGGGAAGTTTTGCAGCGAATGCGCGGATTATCCGCAGTCGTGGCCGGGCAGTGAAATCAACTCTGACTATGCTGGTGATAGGCGATGCAGTGCGTCGCAATGAAGCGGGGGCAATCGGGCCGGGGCATTTGCCGCACAGGAATGGTGCGCAGCCTTCGGCGTGGATCTACAACCGATTGAAATCAAAGCGTTTATGCCGATGGCACGGGCCTTGCGAAGGCCTGTATGTCCGGAGTGACAAGGAGTACGGCATGATCCGCACCTATTTTGACGAGATGTACGATGCCGGCGGCCTGGTCCGCCCGCATTACCGGGAATTTGCCCGCTGGCTGGCCGAGACGCCCGACGAGCTGCTCGCGCAGCGCCGCCGCGAGGCCGATCTGTTGTTTCACCGGGCCGGGATCACCTTCACGCTCTATGGCGACGAGCAGGGCACCGAGCGCCTGATTCCGTTCGATACCATTCCCCGCAGCATCCCCGCCAGTGAATGGCGGATTGTCGAGCGCGGCTGCATCCAGCGGGTCAAAGCGTTGAACATGTTTCTCGCTGACCTCTACCACGAGCAGCGCATCATCAAGGCCGGGATCATTCCCGCCGAACAGGTGCTGGCCAACGAGCAATACCAATTGGCGATGCAAGGTCTGGATCTGCACCGCGATATCTATTCGCACATCTCCGGCGTCGATCTGGTGCGCGATGGTGATGGCACTTATTACGTTCTCGAAGACAACCTGCGCACACCCAGCGGCGTCAGCTACATGCTCGAAGACCGCAAGATGATGATGCGCCTGTTCCCCGAACTGTTCTCCGCCCAGCGCATCGCCCCGATCGATCACTATCCCAATCTGCTGCTCGACACCCTGAAAAGCTCAAGCCCGATCGACAACCCGAGCGTGGTGGTGTTGACGCCGGGACGCTTCAATAGCGCGTTCTTCGAACATGCGTTTCTGGCGCGGGAGATGGGCGTGGAACTGGTCGAAGGTGCGGATCTGTTCGTGCGTGACGACAAAGTCTTCATGCGCACCACTGACGGCCCGAAAGCGGTCGACGTGATCTACCGCCGCCTCGACGACGCCTTCCTCGACCCGCTGGCATTCAACCCGGACTCAATGCTCGGCGTGCCGGGGCTGCTGTCCTCCTACCGTTCCGGCAACGTGGTGCTGGCGAATGCCATCGGCACCGGAGTGGCGGACGATAAATCGGTGTATCCGTTTGTCACCGATATGATCCGCTTCTACCTTGACGAAGAACCGATTCTGAAAAACGTGCCGACCTGGCAGTGCCGCAACCCGTCCGAGCTGTCCCACGTGCTGGCCAATCTTCCGGAACTGGTGGTCAAGGAAACCCAAGGCTCCGGCGGTTACGGGATGCTGGTCGGGCCGGCCGCGACGACGGAGGAAATCGATGCCTTTCGTGAGCGCATCAAAGCCAAACCCCATGCCTACATCGCGCAGCCGACGCTATCGCTGTCGACCTGTCCGACCTTTGTCGAAAACGGCATTGCACCGCGCCATATCGATTTGCGTCCGTTTGTGTTGTCCGGTCGCGAAACCCGTGTGGTGCCTGGCGGTTTGACCCGTGTCGCGTTGCGTGAAGGCTCCCTGGTGGTGAATTCCTCCCAGGGCGGCGGCACCAAGGACACCTGGGTAGTCGAGGATTGAAGGAAGCTTGCCATGTTAAGTAGAACTGCCTCGGATCTGTACTGGATGTCGCGTTACCTGGAGCGTGCGGAGAATCTCGCGCGCATGCTCGACATCAGTTATTCGCTGTCGCTGATGCCGCAGGATGGGCGCGGCGACGGTCTGCACGAACTCGCCATGCCGTTGCTGATCACCGGCACCCTGGACGATTACCTTGAACGCCACGGCGACCTCCACGCAGAGCGCCTGCTGCATTTCTTCGCACTGGATGCGGCCAACCCGGCCAGTATCTACAGCTGCCTTGGTGCAGCGCGGGCCAGTGCTCATGCGGTACGCGGGCGAATCACTGCGGACATGTGGGAAAACATCAACGCGACCTGGCTGGAAATTCGCGGCATCGCCGAACAGGGACTGAGTCGTTATGGCATGAGCCGGTTTTGCGAATGGATCAAGGAACGTTCGCACCTGTTTCGTGGCGCCTCATACGGCACGATCATGCGCAACGACGCGTTTCGCTTCATTCGTCTGGGCACGTTTATCGAGCGCGCGGACAACACGCTGCGCCTGCTCGATGCCCGTTACGAAATGGCCGGCGATCAGGCCGAAGCAGTCAGCGACGGCACGGCGCACGCCTATTACCAATGGAGTGCGCTGCTGCGCGCCTTGTCCTCATTCGAGGCCTACACCGAAATCTACCGCGACGCGCCCGGCGCCCGGCATGTCGCCGAACTGCTGCTGTTACGCGCCGATGTGCCGCGTTCGCTGCGTGCCTGTACCGAAGAGATCGACCAGATCCTCGCGCAACTGCCAGGCGCCAACGGCCGACCGGCACAACGCCTGGCGGCGGAAATGGACGCGCGCCTGCGCTACACCGGCATCAACGAAATCCTCGAGGAAGGCCTGCACGCCTGGCTGACCGAATTCATCCCGCTGGTGCGCCAGTTGGGCAACGCCATTCACAGTTCCTACCTGGAGGCTGCATGAGACTTTCCATAAGCCACGAGACCACCTATCACTACGAAGATCAGGTGCGCGCGAGCATCCAGTACCTGCGCTTGACGCCCCACGACAGCGAGCGCCAGCATGTCCTCAGTTGGCAACTGGACCTGCCGCGTCCGGTGCGTGCGCAGCTCGATCCGTTCGGCAACATCCTGCATGTGCTGACCATGGACGAGCCCCACGAAGCGATCATCATCGGCGCCCGTGGTCAGGTCGATATCGATGAATTGCGCGAGGCCGAACATGAGAGCCAGTCGGCGCTGCCGTTCCTGCGCTTCACGCGCCTGACCGAAGCCGATGAAGCCTTGCGCGAATTTGCCGCGAAGAACTGCAAGCAACGGCGAGATCGCACCGCGCTGATCGACTTGATGCACGGTCTGAATCAGCACATGACCTACACGCCGGGCTCGACTGAAGTCGACACCAGCGCCGCCGAAGCTTTCGCCGGTCGCGCCGGGGTTTGTCAGGATCATACCCATGCGTTTCTCGCCTGCGCCCGCAGCCTCGGCGTGCCGTCGCGTTACGTGTCGGGTTATCTGTACAGCGAAGATTGCGAGCATCTGGCCAGTCATGCCTGGGCAGAAGCGTGGCTGGATGACGCGTGGTACAGCTTCGACGTGACCAACCAACTGGCGCGCCCGGAGCGACACCTGAAGCTGGCGGTGGGTCTGGATTATCTCGACGCCTGCCCGGTCCGTGGCATGCGCCGGGGCGGCGGCTGCGAGCAGATGCATGCGAAGGTGTTCGTCTCGCCGACGCCGGTTATTTCCGTGCAGCAACAATAGCTCGACGCACGCAAAGCCCTGTGGGAGCGAGCCTGCTCGCGAAAGCGGTTCATCAGCCAGCCAACCAGCGACTGACACTCCGCCTTCGCGAGCAGGCTCGCTCCCACAAGGGAGACTGCATCAAGGCTTGGCTTTGCGGCCGGCCATGTGCTTGAGATAGCCCACCAGCATTTCCAGGTCTCCATCCGGCAACACCTGCGCGGAAAACCCGGGCATCTTCGCCTGCGGCCACTGACGCAAACTCTGCGGATCGCGGATGTAGCGCTTCAAGAAATCCGCCCCAAAATACTCGGTCGGGCTATACGGAATATTCAAATCCGGACCGAACTGCGCGTCTCCGGCACCATTCAACCGGTGGCAGGCCAGGCAGTTTTTCTGAAACAGGGCAAAACCCTTGTTCACCGGATCATCGGCCTTCAAGGCAGGATCGGGCAGCAGGGCAGGGAAGCGTTGGGCCACCGGCGCCATCAGCTTGATGCTGGCGACTTCGAACGGCCACTGTTCGGGGCTGATATTGCCGGCCTGCGGATCGGTCCAGACCAGATAGAACGGCCCGGCGCTGTGCTTGCCGGCAGACAGCGGTCGCCACGGCCGCGCCGGGTCCTCGATTGCCAGCCATGCGCGTGCGCCGTCCTTGTTCAGCAAGGGCGCGGCGGCCAACTCTGCGGCAAAGCCATCCAGCGCCACCGCCTGCAAGTGATCCTCCGGCTTGACCCCCGTCAGCAATGCGGCCAGCGGCACCGCCTGATAGGTCATGTCCTTCTTGTAGGAAACATCATTGTTGATCGCGAGCGTTTGCAGCTGAGGATGCTTGAGCAGCTCTTCGGTCTGCCAGGTGCGGCTGTTTGCGCCCAACTGCAGATCCAGTTGTGCGGCAGACAAGGGCAAGCTCAGCAGCAAGGCACCGAGCGCAATGAGCGTTTTCAAATGATCGCCGTCCATGTCGTGGGAGTGCGCAAAGGTTGGCACAACCGCGCTGGCCCGGGTAGCGGGCCAGTCACATTTTCAGTGGCGATATACAGCACGCGACGTTTGAATCAGCCGATGACCTTGGTCAGATTCGGCAAGATCAACAACAGCGTCGTGGCGAAAAGAATGAGTCCTGCTTGACGTACTTTCGGTTGTTTGAACATGGCTTGACCGCCTTTATTGTTATTTCCTGATGCATGCCTGACTGCATATCCCTGACGGCACGCGTTGCACTTCCTGTTGGAGGACGCCCGTCTCGGCAAAACCCGACGACGATGGCGTACATCTTCACCTTAGAGCCCGCGTCTGCCTTCGCTTAGATCCATTTCATATGGAGTTCTTTGCAAAAGCTCTTAAAGCGGCATGAGGCGTATTGCCAGCTTCTTTGCCGCCCGCTGGCTAGACAACTCGGTGACCTGAACCGGTTCACCTGATGTCGGATGACCGTCCGTCTGAGCGTGTGCGTCAAGCGCTTTGAGCAATGTGGTCATTGCTTGCCAGTCGGCGCAGGGCGAAAGTGAAGTGACAATAAATCAGGTTCGAGGACGTCATGACTGAAGCTTTGATTTTCGATGCGTTGCGCACCCCGCGTGGCAAAGGCAAGGCCGATGGCGCGCTGCACAGCGTGAAGCCGGTCAACCTGGTGGCCGGTTTGCTGAGCGCCTTGCAGGCGCGCACCGCGCTGGACACCAGTCAGGTCGATGATGTCGTCCTCGGCTGCGTCACGCCGATCGGCGATCAAGGCTCGGACATCGCCAAGACGGCGGTGCAAGTGGCCGACTGGGACGTCTGCGTCGCCGGTGTGCAGATCAACCGTTTCTGCGCTTCCGGTCTGGAAGCCGTCAATCTTGGCGCGATGAAAGTGCGCTCGGGCTTCGAGGATCTGGTGGTGGTTGGCGGCGTCGAGTCGATGTCGCGGGTGCCAATGGGCAGCGATGGCGGCGCCTGGGCGCTGGACCCGCAGACCAACCTGCACAGCCATTTCACCCCGCAAGGTGTTGGCGCCGATCTCATCGCTACCCTCGAAGGCTTCAGCCGGCAGGACGTCGATGCCTACGCGCTGCACTCGCAGCAAAAAGCCGCACGAGCGCGGGCCGACGGCTCCTTCAACAAGTCGCTGGTGCCAGTGCAGGATCAGAACGGCATCATCCTGCTTGATCACGATGAGTTCATCCGCGCCGAATCGACCCTCGAAGGCCTGGGCAAGCTCAAGCCAAGTTTCGAAATGATCGGGCAGATGGGCTTTGACGCCACGGCGCTGCGGGTCTACAGCCATGTCGAGCGGATCAACCATGTGCACACGCCGGGCAACAGTTCCGGCATTGTCGACGGTGCGGCGCTGATGCTCATCGGCTCCGAAGCCAAGGGCCGCGCGCTGGGGCTGCAGCCACGCGCGCGTATCGTCGCCACGGCCGTCACCAGCACAGATCCGACCATCATGCTCACCGGCCCGGCGCCGGCGACTCGCAAAGCGCTGGCCAAGGCCGGACTGCGCGTGCAGGACATCGATCTGTTCGAGGTCAACGAAGCGTTTGCTTCGGTGGTGTTGAAATTCATCAAGGACATGGCCGTCGATCCCGGCAAGGTCAACGTCAACGGCGGCTCGATCGCCATGGGCCACCCGCTGGGCGCCACCGGTTGCGCGATCCTCGGCACCCTGCTTGATGAACTGGAAGCGCGGCATCTGCGCTACGGCCTGGCGACGCTGTGTGTCGGCGGCGGCATGGGCATTGCCACCATCATCGAACGCCTCTGAGCCCCGACTTCAAGGAACCCTGTTATGAGCGAAGCCATTCGTTACGAAAAAGGCCAGGACGGTATCGTCGTGCTGACCATGGATATGCCGGGCCAGAGCGCCAACACCATGAACGCCGTGTACCGCGAGGCCATGGCCGCTTGCGTTGCCCGCTTGCTGGCCGAGAAAGACAGCATTGCCGGAGTGATCATCACCTCGGCGAAGAAAACCTTTTTTGCCGGCGGCGACCTCAATGAACTGATCAAGGTCGGCAAGCCCGAAGCCAAAGCTTTCTACGACATGGTGCTGACCCTCAAGGCGCAATTGCGCAGCCTGGAAACCCTCGGCAAACCGGTGGTCGCGGCGATCAACGGCGCTGCGCTGGGCGGCGGCTGGGAGATCTGTCTGGCCTGTCACCACCGCATTGGTGTTGATGACGCCTCGGTGCAACTCGGTCTACCGGAAGTGACCTTGGGTCTTTTGCCGGGCGGCGGCGGGGTGGTGCGCATGGTGCGCATGCTCGGCATCGAAAAAGCCCTGCCGTACTTGCTTGAAGGCAAAAAAGTGCGCCCGCAACTGGCGTTGCAGGCCGGGCTGATTGATGAATTGGCAGCGGATCGCGATGAGCTGCTGGCCAAGGCGCGCGCCTGGATTCTCGCCAATCCGGCGGCAGTGCAGCGCTGGGACGTCAAGGGTTACCAGATTCCCGGCGGTACGCCATCGAACCCGAAAGTGGCGCAGATGCTGGCGATTGCGCCGTCGATCCTGCGCGCGAAAACCCAGGGCACTCTGCCGGCGCCGGAGAAGATTCTGTGCGCGGCGGTGGAGGGCGCTCAGGTCGATTTCGACACCGCGCACCTGATCGAAACCCGCTACTTCACCGAGCTGACGACCGGGCAAATCTCGAAAAACCTGATCGGTACGTTCTGGTTCCAGTTGAACGAGATCAACGCCGGCGGTTCAAGACCGCAAGGTTTTGCGCCCTATAAAACCCGCAAAGTCGGTGTGCTCGGCGCCGGAATGATGGGCGCAGGCATCGCGTTCGTCAGCGCCTCGGCCGGTATCGACGTCGTCCTCAAGGACATCAACCTTGCCGCTGCCGAGAAGGGCAAAGCGCATTCCGCAGCGCTGCTGGACAAGAAAGTTGCCCGTGGCCAAATGACTGCCGAACAGCGTGAAGCGGTGCTGGCGCGAATCGTTGCGAGCGAAAGTGATGCCGATCTGGCCGGTTGCGATCTGATCATCGAAGCGGTGTTCGAGGATCGCCAACTCAAAGCCAGGGTGTCCGCCGCCGCGCAACAGGTGGTGGGCGGCGAAGCGGTGATTGCTTCCAATACGTCGACGCTGCCGATCACCGGTCTGGCGACGGCAGTGCCCGATCAAAGCAAATTCATCGGCCTGCATTTCTTCAGTCCGGTAGAAAAAATGCCGCTGGTGGAAATCATCAAAGGTGCGCAGACCAGCGCCGAAACTCTCGCTCGCGGTTTCGATTTCGTTCTGCAAATCAAGAAAACTCCGATCGTGGTCAACGACAGTCGCGGCTTCTTTACCTCGCGGGTGTTCGGCACGTTCACCAACGAAGGCATTGCCATGCTCGGCGAGGGCGTCAGTGCGCCGATGATCGAGACCGAAGCGCGCAAGGCCGGGATGCCGGTCGGGCCTCTGGCAATCTCCGACGAAGTTTCCCTCAGCCTGATGAGCCATATCCGTCAACAGACGGCCAAGGACCTACAGGCTGAAGGGAAACCGCTGATTGAGCACCCGGCCTTTGCCGTGATTGACTTGATGCTCAATGAATTCAAGCGACCGGGTAAAGCTGCCGGAGGCGGTTTTTATGAGTATCCAGCCGGTGCCCAGAAGCATTTATGGCCGGAGCTGAAAACGCGCTTCGAGAAGGCAGACGGACAGATCTCTGCGAAGGATGTGCGTGATCGGCTGTTGTTTGTGCAGGCCATCGAAACCGTGCGCTGTGTGGAGGAGGGCGTGCTGACCTCGACGGCGGATGCCAACGTCGGCTCGATCTTCGGCATCGGTTTCGCCGCGTGGACCGGCGGGGCGCTGCAGTTCATCAACCAGTATGGCCTGAAGGACTTCATCGCCCGCGCGCAGTATCTGGCCGAGCAGTACGGCGAGCGCTTTACTCCGCCAGCGCTGCTGCTGGACAAAGCGGCGAAAGGTGAAATGTTCTAAGGCCAGCGAGCATTTCGGGGCTTGCCTTGGCCACGTGTTTCAAGGCAGGCTCTGGGGTGTTCATTATTCCCATCACGTGTCAGGTATTTTTTATGTCGCTGCGCATCTGCATTCTCGAAACCGACATCCTGCGGCCCGAATTGATTGACCAATATCAGGGCTATGGGCAGATGTTCCAGCGCCTGTTCTCGCAGCAACCGATCGCCGCTGAGTTCACTGTCTATAACGTGGTGAAGGGTGAATATCCAAGCGACGACGAGATTTTCGATGCGTATCTGGTCACTGGCAGCAAGGCCGATTCGTTCGGCACGGATCCGTGGATCCAGACCCTCAAGACCTATCTTCTGAATCGCTACGAACGCGGCGACAAATTGCTCGGCGTGTGCTTCGGCCATCAATTGCTGGCGCTATTGCTTGGTGGCAAGAGTGAGCGTGCGTCCCAAGGCTGGGGCGTCGGCACTCACAGCTACCAGCTGGCAGCCAAGGCGCCGTGGATGAGCCCGGTGCGCGAAGAGCTGACACTGCTGATCAGCCACCAGGACCAGGTCACCGAACTACCGGAAAACGCGACTGTGATCGCCTCCAGCGATTTCTGCCCGTTCGCGGCTTATCACATCAACGACCAGGTGCTGTGCTTCCAGGGCCACCCGGAATTCATTCACGATTACTCCCGCGCGCTCCTTGATCTGCGCCAGGAAGCGCTGGGCTCGCAGATTTACAGCAAAGGCATGGCCAGCCTTGAGCAGGAACATCATGGCGCTACGGTTGCGGAGTGGATGATGCGCTTCGTGGCGCACAAACCGGAAGCGGCTCAACGCTAAAAGGGTCTGCTTCCACAATCCCTGTGGGAGCGAGCCTGCTCGCGAATATCCGGGGCAACGCGGTCCCGGCTACAGCCACCCGGACCGCTTGAAACTCGCCCACAAACTCACACAGCCCACCGCGATAAACCCCAGCACCGCAAAATAACCGTAATGCCAGGTCAATTCCGGCATGTTCTGGAAGTTCATCCCGTAAATCCCCGCCACCGCCGTCGGGAACGCCAGAATCGCCGCCCACGCCGCAAACTTGCGCTGCACCACGCTCTGCCGTGATGCCTCGAGCAACACGCCAATCTCGATGGTCTGGCTGGCAATGTCCGCCAGCGTGCTCAGGTCTTCCATCTGCCGCGTCACGTGAATCTGCACATCGCGAAAGTACGGGCGCATGTTCTTGTCGATAAACGGGAAACTGAGCTTTTGCAGCTCTTCGCCGATTTCCACCATCGGCGCCGCATATCGACGCAAGCGCACCACATCACGGCGCAAACCGTGCAGCTTCTGGATGTCTCGCTCGTTGAGGGCGCTGCACAGCACGTTGCGCTCCAACTCATCGATCTCGGCGTGGATCGCTTCGCCCACCGGCTGATAGTTCTCGATGACGAAATCGAGCAGCGCATACAGGACGAAATCCTCCCCGTGCTCGAGCAACAACGGGCGCGCTTCACAGCGCTGGCGCACATAGGCGTACGACGCAGAGTGGCCGTTGCGTGCAGTGATGATGTAACCCCTGCCGGCGAAGATATGCGTTTCGATAAATTGCAAAACGCCGTTTTCGCGGACCGGCGAGTAGGTGACGATAAACAGAGCGTCACCAAAGGTTTCCAGTTTCGGTCGGCTGTGTTTTTCCAGCGCGTCTTCGATCGCCAGTTCATGCAGGTTGAACTGACGTTGCAGGTTGGATAATTCCTGTGCATCCGGTTCTTCCAGACCGATCCACACGAAGTGCCCGGGTTTGGCCGCCCACGCAGCACCTTCGTCCAGCGCAATATTGGTGACTTTCTTACCCTCGCTGTACACCGCAGCAGCAACAACTCGACCCATGGTGGTGATTCACTTCTTCTTGGCAGATGGCAGGGGAACAAGGCTTCAGCTTAGCCGTGTCGCTGCTTGAGAGTCAGTGAAACTTCTACAGTTCACCCGGCAAAAGAAAACCCGCACAGGGCGGGTCTTGTTTCATGCGGCTTGCAGTTGCCGATCCATCGACTCGATACACTCGCGCATCTGCTCGCGGCATCGCTCAATCAGCATAGGCATGTCGTCCATGGTCAATCCGACTGTAGGAATCGCCGGCAAGGAACGTATGAGAACGTTGCCGCTGCGCCAGCGATTCAGGCGCATGTGCTTTATATAGCTGCTCACGCACACCGGAACGATCGGCACGCCGGCGGCAATTGCCATCTGGAACGCGCCTTTCTTGAACGGCAGCAAATCTTCACCGAGGTTGCGGGTGCCTTCCGGAAACACCCAGATCGAGGTGTCTTCATTCTGCAAGGTGTGGGTGGTCGTCAGCATCGACTGCCGCGCCTTGTGCGCATTGCCACGGTCGATCAACACATTGCCGGCCAGCCAGAACAACTGGCCGAACAACGGCACCCACTTCAGGCTTTTCTTGCCGATACACACGGTGCGGCGGGGGACGACATTGCCGAACACGAACAGATCGTAGTTGGACTGATGGTTGGCAATGATCACGCAACTGTCGGGCTTGTTCATCAAGCCGTTGACCTCGGACCTGACCCGCAAACGCAAGATACACATCGCCGGCAAAGCGTAGAGACGGGCGCAGAGTCGGCTGTTGTCCGGGTTGAACGGGCGGCACAGTCCAAGGATCACGCCGAGCACGCCGGCCAGAATAAAGTGCAGGCCCATCAACAACATACGAAACACAAACAGCATTTTTGCAGGCCCACCGGGACAAAAGGTGGCGCAGTGTACGGATGTGCACTGTTTTCGGCAATTGCCGCTATAGAGTCCGGAGATGGCCGATGTTTAAGCGCATGTTTCAGTATTGCCTGTCAGGCGCGTCCTAGAGCTTTCCGCGAATCTTCGACGTGTGACGTAAGAAAAAGCCCGACACGAGGGTCGGGCTTTTTCTTACCGGCAGATCCTGGACGAGTCAGCCCAGATGTTGCTGATCCTGCAGGATCGCGTCGTCGAGGGTTTCCAGCAGTTGCTTGCGCACTTTCAGCTTGGTGTTCTTGTGCGCGAGCATGTTGATCTTCTTCAACTGCCGCGCGGCAGCCAGCGCGGCGCCCTGCAATTCTTCGGCAGTGACGACTTTGTCGAGGAAGCCTGCATCAACGGCACTTTTCGGATCGAACATCTCGCCATTGATCACCGACCGATGGAAAGCCGAACGCCGCAAACGGTCGCGTGCCAGCTCAATACCGGCGTGGTGCATGGTCATGCCGATCTGCACTTCGTTCAGGCCGATGCTGAACGGCCCGTCGACACCGATGCGGTAATCGGCGGACAACAGCAGGAAAGCGCCCTTGGCCACAGCGTGCCCCGGGCAAGCAACGATCACCGGGAACGGGTGAGAGAGCAGGCGGCGGGCCAGGGTCGAACCGGCCGTCACCAGCGCAACGGCTTCTTTCGGGCCGGCGGTCATCACCTTCAGGTCATAGCCACCCGAAAGAATCCCCGGCTGCCCGGTAATGATCACCACGGCGCGATCCGCCACCGCCTGATCCAGCGCCGCGTTAAACGCCGCAATCACATCCGGAGAAATCGCGTTGACCTTGCCATTGTTCAGGGTCAGGGTCGCGATACCGTCTTCGAGGTGGTAGGCAATCAACTCGCTCATGACGCTATTCCTTATTAGAAAGATGGGCAGACGTTACCCACCGCCGCAGGCCAGGTAAAGCGCCGTGACTGACCTGCCAGTCACCGTTTTGCGCTTCGGCCAGCGCGCCACGCGTGTTGCCCCCTATAAAGGAAGCGCGTCGATAACCTGAGATTGGCGGGTTTGCCATCGCTCCTCTCGGATGAAAGCATCGCGCTCTCTTAAGCGCATGAAAATTCTGAAAAAAAGTTTGCCATCGCAAAAGCTTTCGACTACATTAGCGCGCCTCGACAGACAGAACATGTCTGCAGAGATACGGTGAAGTGTCCGAGTGGCTTAAGGAGCACGCCTGGAAAGTGTGTATACAGGAAACTGTATCGAGAGTTCGAATCTCTCCTTCACCGCCACATTCAGTAAACACAAACCCCTGATTTTCCTAGAGAAAGTCGGGGGTTTGTGGTTTTTGGTGTCTGGAAAATGGTCACATGGGACCGTTGGTGCTCGGCATCCATGAAATGTGTTTTGGTGATCATTCTCTCTCCAAAGCTATACAAACCCCTGTCACCCGTCGAAATCTCCTACACGCCTCATTGACCCCCCGAACCGTCCCGAGTTTACTGTATGCGCATACAGTAAATTCACTATCAGGTTCGTATCATGAGCGTCACCATCCTCGGCCCTTTGTCAGGCGCGGGCGAAAAGCTTGCGCTGTATTCTTTTCGGATTCCCGCCGGTTTTCCTTCGCCGGCGGCTGATCACATTGAAAAGCACATCTCTCTGGACGAGGTTTTTGATATTCGTGCACCGCACGTTTATCTGGCGAAGATCGAAGGCGAGAGCATGCAGGACGCGGGGATATTTTGCGGTGATCTGGTGATCGTCGATCGCAGCCTGAATGCCGAGCACGGCGATATCGTCATCGCCGGTCTCAACTCCGAACCCATCTGCAAGCGTCTGCATATGCGCGACAACACCATCATCCTTCTTTCGGCCAACAGCAAATATCCGCCTCGCTACGTGATGGAAGGGGATGAGCTGGTGATCTGGGGTGTGGTGACTTACAGCGTGCGCGACCATGGCAAACCGTGAGCAGGTCTTCGCGCTGATCGATTGCAACAGCTTCTATGCCAGCTGTGAGCGAGTGTTCCGGCCCGATCTGGCGAAGACGCCGATTGTCGTGCTGAGCAATAACGATGGCTGCGTGATTGCCCGGAGTTATGACGCCAAGCCCTTTGTGAAAATGGGCGCGCCGTATTTCCAGATTCGCGATGATTTGCGCCGCCATGGCATTCAGGTGTTCAGCAGTAATTACGCCTTGTACGGCGACATGAGCGAACGGGTGATGACGATCATCGAATCCATGGTGCCGGCGGTCGAGGTGTACAGCATTGATGAGGCGTTCGCCGATCTCAGCGGCATCCCTGGGGACCTGACCGCGTTTGGCCGAACCATCCGCTCTGCTGTTTATAAGCGCACGGGCATCCCTGTGGGCGTCGGCATCGCCCCGACGAAAACGCTGGCCAAGCTCGCCAACCACACTGCCAAACGCTTGCAAGCGCATACCGGCGGCGTGGTCGACATCTGCGATCCGTCCAAACGCGACTGGGTGCTGCGCAATACCGATGTCGGTGAAGTGTGGGGCGTCGGGCGGCGGATGAAAGCTCATCTGGAAAGCATGCAGATCAGAAGCGCAATGGACCTGGCGAAGGCCGATCCGTGGACGCTGCGGCGCAAGTTCAGCGTGGTGATCGAGAAGACCGCGCGCGAACTGGGTGGCACATCCTGTCTGGAACTGTCGGAAACAGAACCGCCGAAGCAGGAAATTTGCAGCAGCCGCATGTTTGGCAATCGTTTGACTACCATCGAACCGATCAAGGAAGCCGTGGCGACTTATGTGCACCGAGCGGCGGAAAAGCTGCGTGCGCAGAATTCGCTGTGCAAGAAGATCCGCGTGAGTATCCGCACCGGCATGTTTAATCCCGAGGAGGCGAAGTACGCCAATGGCGCGCTGATCGAGTTGCCTTATCCGACCAATGATGTGCGATTGCTGAGCAAGGTCGCGAGCGAGGCGGTTGATCGATTGTTCCGGCCGGGCTTCAAGTACAGCAAGGCTGAAGTGTTATTGATGGATCTTCGGCAGCCCGGAGAGTTTACCGACGACTTGTTTGCCCAGTCGCAACCGCAGACGGCGGAGAAGGTGATGGGGGTGCTCGACCAGATCAATCAGCGCTGGGGGCATGGAACGTTGCGAGCGGGAAGTGTGCCGGCGGATCCGGCCTGGGGCATGCGGCGGGAGATGATGAGTTCGAGTTTTACGACGAAGCTGGATCAATTGTGGGTCGTTAAATCCAATTGAGGCACGGGCCAGATCTGGTGCCGCGTTACAATCGCTGCCTTCACTTATGCAGTAAAGGGACGACTTTCATGATCATTTCCACCACTCATTCCGTCGAGGGGCGGCAGATCACGGCCTATCTGGACATTGTCAGCGCCGAGTCTGTGCAAGGGGTCAACGTGATCCGCGATATGTTCGCCGGCATGCGCGACTTCTTTGGCGGGCGCTCGCAGACGTTGGAGCGGGCTCTTAAAGAAGCACGCATTCAGGCAACCGACGAACTGAAGGATCGGGCGCGGGCATTGCAGGCTGACGCGGTGGTCGGCGTGGACTTCGAGATCAGTATGCCGGCAGGCAAGGGTGGCATGGTTGTCGTGTTTGTGACCGGAACGGCGGTGAAGCTGCGCTGATCATTGCGTTCAAGGCAAAGCCCACTCGCACAACGAATGGGCTTTTTTCCGCGTCAATCAGCCCTGAGGCTTGAGCAACACAGCGCCTCTTGAGTCATAGGTCAGCGGTGTATCGATGGCAACGAGGGGCGGTGTCCCGTCAGGCTGCGCCGATGGTGCGGGCTCGCTGGGATGGTAGACGACGCCCGGCTGCAGAAGCGGTTTGTCCGGGTATTTGATGGTGATTTCACCCGAGGCGATCTTTTCCTTGAGTTTTTCCGCACCGGCCTTGCCGGCAGCGATCTGCTCGTCCGTGAGTTTTACGACTGGCATGTTCGGGAATCCATTGATTTGCATGACCTCTCCTTGAGATTCATTTGTAGGAGTAAGGGCAGCGGCCGTTCGATGGAAATCTTTAGCGAATGATCGCTCGCGACACTTTTTTCCATTCGTCGGTGATCAGCCTTTCTGAACAGCAAGTCCAGTAGTGACCAGCTAGTCTAAAAAGCGCTGAGGGACGATATTTTCCAGGCAAAACTGTTTTGCCGGTGTCGGCCCGGTTGCGTAGGGGAGAGTCTATGTCAGGTCCATTTATCGAAGATGATGGCGCTGAGTTTTCATTCAACAACTGTGTGCGCTGCGGTCAGTCGGAGTATCAGTCGGGGTTTGGCGAGGATCCGGTCAGCATCGGCAAAATCAAATCCACGGCCCCAAAAGGGCCGAAAGCAAAATTCCTGCCCAAGGTCACGGCAAGGACCAGAAAGTGATTTCATCCCGCACCCCGTCACTGAACGGGGTTTTTTATGTGCGCAAGAATGAGGGGGCGGGCATTGACATTAATGTCGGTTTTTTTTCACAAACTTTTCACGTTGGCGAACGTAGTGTGAAGCCATCCGTTAGAAAGCAAGTCTCCAGCCCGTCTCCCCAGCGGGCTTTTTTTTGCCCGGCATAAAACCTTTTCCCTGATCGCGGTCCAATCGACGCTGTCGCCTGCGTCTGGACTTTCCTGCGCCGAGCGCATTAAATCCCGCTCCTTTTCGTCATCCCGTTTATTTGAGGTTTTCGTCATGCGTTTAACACTGCCTGCTCTGGTTCTTGGCCTTCTGGTTGCTCAAGGTGCGATGGCTGCCGGTGATGGCACCGCGGCGCTGGGCGGTGGCCTGGGTGGCGCGCTGGGTAACGTGGTCGGTCAGAAAATGGGCGGCAGCACCGGTGCCGCCATTGGTGCTGGCGTCGCGGGCGCAGCAGGCAGTGCCGTCGCGGCACGCAAGGGCAGCCGTACCAAAGCGGCGATCGGCGGCGGTGTCGGTGCAGCCGGTGGTTCGGTGATCGGCAACAGCCTGGGCGGCCGCAACGGCGCCACCATCGGTGCAGGTCTGGGCGGCGCGGCCGGCGGTGCCGTCGGCAGCAACCTGGGCAAAGGTCACAAGCGCCACTGAGACTGATGGCCTGTCAGAAAAAGCCCGACTCGATGTCGGGCTTTTTCATGGCTGAACGTTTCGTGCGAAATCATCTCCAATCTGCATACGCCCCGCTTGGGCGGACTGTCCCGATTCGGGAACTGCGAGGTTCATATGCGATTGTCATTATCTGCACTGTTTTTTGGCTTGGTCGTGGCGCAGGGCGCGATGGCGGCCGGAGACGGCACCGCTGCCGTAGGCGGTGGTCTCGGCGGTGCGCTGGGTAATGTGGTTGGCGGACAACTTGGCGGCAGCACGGGCGCAGCGGTCGGCGCAGGTGTTGGCGGCGCGGCGGGCAGTGCCGTCGGCGCGAACAAACGCAACCGCACCGAAGCCGCGATCGGCGGCGGTCTTGGCGCAGCAGGCGGCTCGGTCGTCGGCAACAGCCTCGGCGGCTCCACCGGCTCCGCCATTGGCGCAGGCCTTGGCGGCGCAGCAGGCGGCGCGGTAGGTAACAATCTTGGCGACGACGACGGCGGATCTCATTCAGGCGGCCACAAGCACAAGAACAAACACAAAAATAAACATCGCTGATTGATCAACGGAAACCCGGTCTGGCGCCGGGTTTTTCGTGTCTGGCAGTCAGAAAGAGGAACGTTTGGCCGTAGGGCTTTTCGAACGTCATACATCCCACGCGATCAAGAGGTTCGCCATGACTCCTGAAACCGAAGGCAAAGAAGAGAAGGGTCCGAGTGGATTGCCGTTTATCAATGATCCGGGCAATGAAGATCCGGGCTCGCTGATGGATGATGCGACGGTGCCGTTGAATGATGCGGATGAGGCGGATATGGAGTATGAGGAGGATGGGGATGAGCAGTGAATGGGGTGTTGAAAATTTGAGTTATCGCTTAAGGGCCTGACTCAGCAGGCCCCTACAGAGGCCCAGTTCCTCGGAACGAAACGTCGATTCTGTGTGCTGTAATTTTCACAAACTGCCCGTTGAGATGCGGAAAATCGAAGTGAATATCTTGATCCGCAAATTCGACGAATGACTTAAAGGTATCGCCTTCTAAGCGCCCATGAATCTCACATGAGAAACCATCGTCAAGCATCTCGACACGTGTTTCGATGCTTTCACATATTGAGATGTCTATTTCGTCCGGCAGTACCATTTCGAACTCGGCTGAGTAGTTCTCACCTACTTCAATGACTGAGGGGCAGTGGCCTGCGAAACATCTCACAGTCACACCGTTGACGCTGAGCAGTAGCATTTCCTCAATGATTGGGTCGATCTCGACAATACGCGCGGAATATTTGTTAGTCATCTGCGAGCCATGCTCTCGTTTTCAGAGGTTTTGCGGCGGGTCGATTAGTTCATAGAGGTCATCGGAGGGCGATATTTTTTTGATTCTGCCTGAGCCTAGATAAGTCTTGAACTCGCTCTCAAGAAAACTGATGTCAGTGTATTTTTGTACTCTTCAGACCTGTCGGCGGCGTACATATAAAGACGCCACACGTCAAAGCCGTCGATCCTGTTGTTTGGCCCGTAATCGAAATCTACTAACTCTGTGGGAAAATGGATAGCACATCCTACACCATGTAACCCATACTCCAGTCCATCAATAATTTCTCCGCAACGCTCTATCTGGAAACTTTGTCAGAGCCTAAGAATGTTTCGTGTACCAAATTTTTTTCTGCAGCAGCGTTGTTCCTTCTTCGACTTTACTGAGGAAACCTTTGATTAAGTCCTCAAGAGACAAAATGTCACCTGCAAAAGAGCGCTTGATTATTGAATGGTCTAGAAAGGTGTTTCTGTTAAGTACACACTTGGCTCTCTCAATCTTAATGATGATGTAGTGAATTTTAACTCTGACGACATGGATGTGGCGGAAACAGAGTACCTATCCCCAATGAGTTGGATGGATAGGTTTAATGTTTCTTGCGTTGGAATGTTTGATGTTGTCAAGCCTCGAACTTCACTGCACGTTATTCCGATACGGCAAGCATTGTATCCTATTAGATCCCATTTCTTTGGAGGAGTGTCTGGTGTTTCCCTGATGTCAAATGCCAAGGTCAGTGTTGAAAGGTTATTGTCTATGTTCAGGGCGAATAGCTTAATCTCTGAGATAGGTATATGTCTGCTGAATACCATATTGAAAAGTTTGCTGCCCTCTATTTCGTTCCAGTTTTTCATGGTGATCTCCTGAATGGGTAATGATCGCTTGTGTTTTTTACCTTGCCATTCCGCCTGTCATCCGCAGGTCGCACATTTATGTGAGGGCCTTGATCTCCCCGGTTATTTATATCTCCGTATTTATGGCCTGCGGAATGATCTTGGAGGATCAATATAAAGCCATCCTCTCTGGTGTATTTATATTCCCGAGTTATGATTGGCATTCCACTACTGTCCAAGATGTTATTGCCCTTCCTATCTGTCATGTTGGCATAAGTGAATTGCTTCTGCTTGCCGCTAACCTCATCGACTTGAATGTCGGGCTGTTGCCCTTTTGGTATTCCCGAGTCAAGTTTTGCCTTTCTGAACGCGCCTCGCCGAGAAACCAGTGGGGGCTCGATTTCATTAGGTTTTGGACAGCCGGTCGTTTTTCGGCCTTTTGGCGGGCAGTTCGACGTCAACCCCAACGGATCCACCCACCCCGTCGGATTCGGCACGTACTGGTACTGATTCAACCCACCGGCCAGCTTCACCGGATCCGGCGTCAGATACCGCCCTAACCTAGGGTCGTAATACCGATGGCGGTTGTAATGCAGCCCACTTTCAACATCGAAATACTGCCCCTGAAAGCGCAGCGGTTGATCCAGATAGTCTTCGCCGGCCAGGGTGACGGCGGCGACTTTGCCGTAGGCGTCGTATTGGGCGGACCAGACGATTTCGCCGCTGTAGTCGGTGAGTTCCTGTGGGGTGCCTAGGTGGTCGAGTTGGTAGTAGAACGGGCAGGCCTTTTTCGGGCCTTTGCCGTCGAGCATCGCCAGTGGGCGGAAGGTGCCGGGTTCGTAGAGGAAGCTGCGGTATTGCGTGGCGCTGCTTTCGGCGACGAGGTGTTCGCCTTGCCAGAAGAATTCGGTGACGGCGCTGTCGACGGTTTTGCGGATGCGCCGGCCGAAGGCGTCGTAGTGATAAGTGGCGGTCTGGCCGTCAGGGCGGGTCAGGCCGATCAGGCGGTGCTGGCAGTCGTAGCGGTATTCGGTGACCAGGGTCTGGCCGTGGCCACGGCGTTCGCGGATCAGGTTGCCGAAGGCGTCGTAGTCGTAATGGCGGTCGCCCTGCATCAGCAGGCGGTTGCCTTTGATCTGCGCGGGACCGGGGCGGTCCTGCATCAGCAGGTTGCCGGCCGGGTCGTGGGCGAAGGATTCGGGCAGTTCGTCGCGTGAGTGACGTACGCGGATCAACCGGTCGAGGGCGTCGTAGCCGTAGGTGCGCTGGCCGTGGCGGCTGTCAGCAATGTGCTCAAGATTGCCGTTGGCGCTGTAGGCATAATCGCGGCGGTACAGCGAGGCGTGGCGATGGCCTACAGCGTGGGCGAGCAAGCGGCCCTGATCGTCGTAGGAGTATTCGCTGAGCAGCAGACCTTGCTGGCGTTGCTGTTCGCGACCCGACTGATACACATGCCGGGTCAGCGGCGTACCGTTGAGGTCGATGGCGCTCAGCGCACCGCCCTTGGCGTAGTGATAGTCGAGCTTGCTGTTGTCCGGCAGGCGCAGGCGTTTGAGCTGGCCGCAGGCGTCATAGGCGTAGCGCAAGGTGCCCCAGCCCTGATGCTCGGTGATCAGCCGATCCTGACGGTCGTACTCGAACGCCAGCGGATGGTTCTGGCCGTCATCGACACCGATCAACCGACCGAGGCGGTCGTAGTCATAGCGGATCTTGGCGCCATCGGGCAGGGTCTTGACCAGCAAACGTCCAGCCGCGTCGCGCTCGTACCGGGTGACCAGACTTGGACCGAAATCACCAAACTCGGTCTTCTCCAGCAGATGCCCATTGAGATCGTAGGCATACGCAGTCCGGCGTCCATCAAACCCGGTTTCCTGTCGGATCAATCCGGTCGGCGTGTAATCCAGTCGGTATTTTTCGCCCGATTCGTTTTCAATCTCGGTCAGCAACAGCCGCGCATGGTCATAGCGATACTGCACGCGGGTGCCGTCAGGATTGATCCGCCGCGAGACCAGGTGCAAATCATCGTCATATTCATAGCGGGTGATGCGCCCGAGTTCATCGCGCTCAGCGGTGATCTGCCCGTAGGCGCCATAGCTGTAGGCGCGCGTGCTGCCCGTAGGAGAAGTCGTCAGGATCAGTCGGCCGGCCGCGTCCCACTGCTGACGACTGACGACACCAAATTCGTCCTGGGTGGTAATCCGCCGGCCCAGCGCATCGTAGGAAAAGCGCCGCACGCCGCCATCGGGCAGGGTTTCTTCGATGAGCTGGCCGAGCTCGTTCCACACCCAGCGGTGGCGGCTGCTGTCCGGATAACGCAGCGACAGCAATTGCCCGCGCAGGTTGTAGTAGTAATGGGTGACCTGGCCGTCGGGATCGACCGCTTCGGTGACGGCGCCTTCAGCGTTGCGCCGGTAGATCCACACCGCCTCACCACGGCAACGCTTGTAGAGAAAACCGTTGCGGTACTCGTAGGACGTTGGTGCATCGTCCGGCGGAATCAGCGCGATCAGCCGTCCAAGTTCGTCGTAGCGGTATTCGGTAACCGCGCCCAACGCATCCTGCTCGGCGATCAAGCGCCCCTGCTGGTCATAGGCCTTGAGCTGCTCGCCGCCATCGGCCGCAACCTGGCGCACCAGCCGCGCCCGCTCGTCGTGGACGTAGACTTCTTCGGTGCCGTCGACGTAATGCACGGTCACGCTGGCGTCGTCATCGTTCCAGACGTAACGGGTGTTCATCTGCGAGAACGAAGCCCAGTGCCTCACGCAGCGGGCGGCTTTGCCCTCACGCTGCCACTCCCAGAAGAAGCTCGCACCGCCAGTCAGCTGGCGCTGGAGGATGACGTGGTGATCGTCGTAGTCGTAGCGCTCGCTGTCGCGGACCGCGTTGGTCGCAACCAGCAGGCGTTGCCGGGCATCGAAGCTGTAGGTGGCGAGGTTTTGCTCGGTGATCCACTCGCCCTGAACAAACACCTGATAATCGACCGCCACCAGTTGCGCGCGGTCATACCGCAACAGCAGCGCGCGGCCGGCGCCGTTGTCCAGACGCTGAATGCGGTCGGAGCGATCGCGTTGCAGGGTCA
>NZ_RCOC01000036.1:0-653 GCF_004307515.1 Pseudomonas sp. Sample_14
GCCAATCAACATCTCCCCGAGCCTCCGCATCCTTCAACCACGCCAGTTGCGGATCAGCCTTGACCATCGCATCAATGGTCTGGCTGACGGACTCCTGACTCACATCCTTGATATCAATCTTCAGCCCATCGACCGCTTTCAGGACGATGTTGCCCTTGGCGATCATCTGCGTCTGGCGCAGGGTTTCGTCGGTGTTGCCGCGACCCTTGGCCGAGACCCATGCGGTGTTGTTGTTGGTTTTGGTATGGCTCTCGTCATGCAGATCCTTCACCCCTTCGAAGGTGATGGCGCCGCCGCTGTCGAGGAGGATGTCCTTGCCGCTGTCGAGTTTGGCCACCTGGTAATGCTGGTCGCCCAGGCTGACCAGAGACAGGTTGCCGCCGGTCTTGATTTCGCTGCCGACGTGGGTGACCTGGGTGACTTCGTCGCGCTGGAGTTTCAGGTTGCCGAAACCGCCCTTCTCCTTCATGTCATAGAGCGTGTGGTCCCTATTCTGCGCGGCCAGCAGATTGAGGTCGTTACCGGCGTAGACGTAGGCTTCATTGCCTGCGCTGATTTTGCTCGCGACCAGTGTGGTGTCACGGCCGGAACTGGTTTTTACGTCGCCGCCGGCGATGAACTCAGCTGCTTTCTGAACAGTGTGGTCATCCTGT
>NZ_RCOC01000038.1:0-39839 GCF_004307515.1 Pseudomonas sp. Sample_14
ATCCCCGCTGGGCTGCAAAGCAGCCCCAAAACCTGCCACCACAGTTTCTACAGGCCCTCCGCGTGTGAGCAAATGACGACTGCTTCGCAGCCGAGCGGGGATAAATCCCCTCACCACAAGGATGTTGTGCACATCCCGGGATGTTGTCTGTGTGACGAAGAAATCCACCTATTCCATAGAACTATTGTGCTCAGAGCCAGTAGGCATCCCAAAGCGGGTAATCACCGAGGTTATCGACCAGCCCGGCTCGCAAAGGATTATTGATGATGTAGCGGGCGAAGGGCTCCAGGTCCTCGCCGTCACGGATCGCACGGTCGTGGTAGCCGGTTTGCCACAGCGGTCCGTGACGTCCGGTTTTTCTGTTAACCGCATGCGCACAGCGAGCCTTTACACCGCCAATGACTTCACCAAGTGAGCCGCGTTGCAATTGCATCAGCCAATGAAAGTGGTCAGGCATGACAACCCAGGCGATGGATTGCGCGACTCCTTGCTCATGAGCCCGGCGCAGTTCGGCAACCAGTAATCGGCCGGTCTGCCAATCTGCAAATACGGGCTGGCGTTCGTGGATGACAGAGGTGACGAAATAGGCACGACCGTTTTCCGAGAAACGACCTTGGCGCAGACGGTGGGAGTTGGGACGGACTGGCATGTGAGCTTCCTTGCATGTGCTCCTGGCTTTTTCAAAGGTTAGTGGTTGGCCACCCCGCTCGGCGCTGCAACTGTTGAGCGAAATTTCTGAATCCGTCGGGCGATTTATCCGTGATCAAGCGCGAGGCGAGACATCACACAGTGGATCAAATGCCCTAGGGCTGAAACATGACGCTGCACCATGTCTGTGCAATACTTCGCGGCTTTTTCAGTGACGACTTTTCCTACGTAATGCAGGTAATGCCTCTCCGCAGAACCCACTATTGCCGAGAGTTGTCGCTGAATGTTGGGACTTTTAGAGTGAAAAATCCTGCCCTGAGCTTTTTATACTGCACGCCCCGCTGATCTTTCAGGCCCGCCCTGCAAGACGCGTCAGCCCACGAAGCAGACGCGGTTTCCTGCCCAGCCAAGGCCTATCGGCCGACGCTTCGAAACCCGGTGGTCATATCCAATAACAAGACGAGGTTGTACCCCTATGCCAGTTGGCAATCCTCTGCCGCACGGCGACACCGCTTCGGGCGGTCCGCTCAAACGTGAACTCGGCGAACGGCATATCCGCCTGATGGCGCTCGGTGCCTGTATCGGCGTCGGCCTGTTTCTCGGCTCGGCCAAAGCCATCCAGATGGCCGGTCCGGCGATCATGCTTTCCTACATCCTTGGCGGTCTGGCGATCCTGGTGATCATGCGCGCCCTTGGCGAAATGGCCGTGCATAACCCGGTGGCCGGTTCGTTCAGCCGCTACGCGCAGGACTATCTCGGTCCGCTGGCAGGCTTTCTCACGGGTTGGAATTACTGGTTTCTGTGGCTGGTGACCTGCGTCGCAGAAATCACTGCGGTGGCGGTGTACATGGGTATCTGGTTCCCGGATGTGCCGCGCTGGATCTGGGCCCTGGCGGCGTTGATCAGCATGGGCTCGATCAACCTGATCGCGGTGAAAGCCTTCGGCGAATTCGAATTCTGGTTCGCCCTGATCAAGATTGTCACCATCATTGCCATGGTTATCGGCGGCGTCGGCATCATCGCCTTCGGTTTCGGCAATGATGGCGTGGCGCTGGGCATTTCCAACCTGTGGGCCCACGGCGGTTTCATGCCCAACGGCGTGACCGGTGTGCTGATGTCGCTGCAAATGGTCATGTTCGCCTACCTCGGTGTCGAGATGATCGGCCTCACCGCCGGTGAAGCGAAGAATCCACAGAAGACCATTCCTGACGCAATCGGCTCGGTGTTCTGGCGGATTCTGCTGTTCTACGTCGGCGCGCTGTTCGTGATTCTGTCGATCTACCCGTGGAACGAAATCGGCACCCAGGGCAGCCCGTTTGTGATGACCTTCGAGCGGCTGGGCATCAAGACCGCCGCCGGTATCATCAACTTCGTGGTGATTACTGCGGCGCTGTCGTCGTGCAACGGCGGCATCTTCAGCACCGGGCGCATGCTCTACAGCCTGGCGCAGAACGGCCAGGCCCCGGCCGGTTTCGCCAAGACCTCGAACAACGGCGTGCCACGCCGCGCGCTGTTGCTGTCAATTGCGGTGTTGCTGTTGGGCGTAGTGCTCAACTATCTGGTGCCGGAAAAAGTCTTCGTCTGGGTCACCTCGATTGCCACCTTCGGTGCGATCTGGACCTGGGTGATGATCCTCCTCGCCCAGCTGAAATTCCGCAAAGGCCTGAGCGCCAGCGAACGTGCCGGGCTCAAGTACAAGATGTGGCTGTACCCGGTCAGTTCATATTTCGCCCTGGCGTTTCTGGTACTGGTGGTCGGCCTGATGGCGTACTTCCCGGATACCCGCGTGGCGCTGTATGTCGGGCCGGCGTTTCTGGTGTTGTTGACGGTGTTGTTTTACGTGTTCAAGTTGCAGCCGACGCAAGTGTCGCAAGGTTCGGTGCGTTCGGTTTCTTGAACCGTAAGTGCGTAAACAACGAAGCCCTGATCGAGAGATCGGGGCTTTTGGGTTTTATGGGCACGGCGTTTAACGGTCAACGCATTGAAATCGCACGCGATGAGCAATTGACACGTGAGTACGACAAGATGACCGCTGGTCGGATAAAGCCCTCTACCTGTAATTTCTGACAGTAGACCGTTTTCAAGCTCCGGCCTAGCTTGGAGGTCCGTCCTCTGGAAGCGGCTGGCAACCACCATGAAAGGATTCTCTGCAACTACCGTTATCGGACTGGCCGATGCGCTCATCCATTGGCAAATATTTTTCGTGCTCTGTCAGGCGGCCGCCCTGAGTCAGGCAGCCAGCAACTTTGCGGCGTTCTGCGTAGCTGCTGCGCTCTCTTTCTATCTGAACATGCTTTATATCTTTGAAAGGGAAACGCCGGTATTTCCCTATCTGATGTTCATCGGCCTGATGGGCGGCGTCAGTTTTGGCGTGGGTGTCATCGCGGACGTCTGGCGCTTGTCCGGGCTGGTGACGGTCGCTTCGTTTTCGCTGGTGAATATTGTTTTAGGGTACTGCGTTTTCCGCTTTGTCCTTTTTAGAGGGCGACGGGCATGAACGTCTCGCTGCCTGACGTACTGCCGATGTCAGCGTCCTGCGCTACTTCAATGCCCTTCGTGGTTGATCTGGACGGGACCCTCCTCAAATCTGATCTGCTGTTCGAATGTGTGATGTCCTTTGTCCGCAGCAAACCATTGCACTGCCTGAAACTCTTACCTTGGCTCTGGCATGGCAAGGCGTATCTGAAAGATCGACTGGCAATGGCGACGGACATCGATGTCGCGACTTTGCCCTATGATCCCGACGCGCTCCGGATGATTGAGGAACAGCGCAATGCCGGTCGGAAAATTGTTCTGGCCACGGCCAGTCATCACACATTGGCGGTACGTATCGCCGAGCACCTGAAGCTCTTTGATGACGTTTTGGGTACGACCCTTGAGCAGAACCTTTCCGGAACGAACAAGCGTGATGTGCTGGTGACGTTATATGGGGAAAAAGGGTTCGATTACATCGGTAACTCGCTGGACGACTTGCCGATTTGGCGCTCGGCCAGACGTGCATATATCGTCAACCCTTTAGCAGGCGTCGAACGCGCCACCCGGCACATGGATAACGTAGTTCAGGTGGTTCAATCTCGGGTTACGTACTTCAGAAGTTTGTACAAGGCCTTGCGCATTCATCAATGGATGAAGAATGTGCTGATTTTCGTTCCCCTTTTTGCCGCGCATCTAATGGCCAATCCGCTGCTGTTGGGGCGCGGCATGCTGGCCTTCATACTTTTCGGCTTGTGTGCATCGAGCGTCTATCTCCTGAATGACTTGCTCGACCTGAACGATGACCGCAAGCACCCGACCAAACGCCACCGACCTTTCGCCAGTGGATCGTTATCTATCCAGTCCGGTCTGGTGGTTTTTCCCCTGCTGTTGTCAGCTTCGTTCATCGGTGCCTGGTTGTGGCTGCCTCATCCATTCGTTGCCGTGCTCGCCTCTTATTACATTTTGACGCTGGTGTATTCGCTGGCGCTGAAGCGGTTGATGGCACTGGATGTGATCGCCTTGGCGCTGCTTTATACCTTGCGCATCATTGCCGGTGGCGCCGCGTTTGGCCTCGACCTGACGGGGTGGATGCTGGCTTTTTCCATGTTCATGTTTTTGAGCCTCGCGCTGGTCAAGCGCTATGCCGAGCTGTTGCTGGCGCTGCACAGCGGCATCACCGGTAAGACCGGCGGCCGCGACTACTTTCCTGCGGACCTGGCAATGCTCTCCTCTTTGGGGGCCGCATCCGGTTATCTCGCCGTCCTGGTGTTAGCGCTTTACATCCATGACAGCGTGACTACCCAGCTGTACACATCTCCCCGATGGCTCTGGTTTGCCTGCCCATTGATGCTGCTCTGGATCACCCGTATCTGGCTCCTGACGCATCGCGGCCGCATGAATGAGGATCCGGTGGTTTTCGCACTGCGTGATCGCTTGAGTCTGGTGATGGGAACGGCGTTCTGTCTGATTTTCTGGATGGCGGCATGATGGCCTCGCTGGCTTCCTGGGGAAACTATCCCCATGCCCCGCAGAGTGGTCGTCCCTGCCACTGGCAAGCGGATATCAGACCGCAGTGGCAGCATTTGATCGAATCTCACGGGACAACGTTACCGTTTGGCAATGGCCGCAGCTATGGCGATAGCTGCATGGCCGCAAGCGATCATGTGCTGCAATTACGCCCCCTGAACCGCTTCATCGAAGCCGATTGGGAAAAGGGTGAGATCTGCGCAGAAGCGGGTGTGACACTGGGCGAGATTCTGCAATTGGCCATTCCCCGCGGCTGGTTTTTACGCGTCACGCCCGGTACGCGGCACGTAACGCTGGGTGGGGCGGTGGCCAATGACGTCCACGGGAAAAATCACCATCGCTGCGGCACGTTTGCTCATTCGCTGGTGTGTTTCGAACTGCACCGATCCGTGCAATCGCCGATGGTCTGTTCGCTGCGGGAAAATCCTCAGTGGTTTGCTGCAACGATCGGCGGGCTCGGCCTGACGGGCGTGATTACCTGGGTGCGCATTCGTCTGCGCAAGATCCAGTCGAGCCTGATCGACAGCACACGGGTGCGTTTTGACTGTCTGGATGATTTTTTTGCCCTGTCGGCCGACATGGATGCGCAGCATGAATACAGCGTCGCGTGGATCGATTGCCTGGCCAAGGGCAATGCGCTAGGGCGCGGATGCTTCACGGCTGGTGATCATTGCGTGGCGGGGCCCCTTGAGGTCGCTGCACCACGTTCTCTGTCTGTCCCGATCCGCCCTCCGGTATCGCTGATCAATTCGCTCACCTTGAAACTGTTCAACGATCACTACTGGAAACGGCAGCCAGCGAACGGACAACATCAAAAGGTTGGCTACAGCTCGTTTTTCTATCCGCTGGACCGTATCGAAAACTGGAATCGCATCTACGGACGCAGAGGTTTCCAGCAATTTCAGTGCGTATTGCCGGCCTCGGTTGCAGCCGTGGCACTGGCCGAATTACTCAAGTCGATTGCGCGTAGCGGCAGTGGCTCTTTCCTCGCGGTACTCAAGCGTTGTGGCGACATTCCTTCGCCGGGATGGCTTTCCTTTCCTATGCCCGGTACTTCATTGGCGCTGGACTTTCCACACGACATAGATCTGCCGAAAAAACTTCTGCCGCGGCTCGACGCCATCGTGCGGGAAGCAGGCGGTCGTTTGTATCCAGCCAAGGACGCTCACATGAGCGGCAGCGATTTTCGCCAGGCCTATCCCGCCTGGGAGCAACTGGAAGCGATGCGCGATCCAACCCTGATGTCCCGTTTCTGGCAGCGAGTCACGCGATGAAAAAAATACTGATTGTGGGCGCCACCTCGGCGATTGCCTGCGCTTGCGCACGATTGTGGGCGGCTGATCGCAGCGAATTGTTCCTGGTCGGCAGGGATGCGCAAAAGCTCCAGCAAACCAGTGTCGATCTGCAGGCTCGAGGTGCCAGAGCCGTGACCACGTACGTCATGGACGCCAGTGATATCGCCGCACATCCGGTCATGTACGAGAAGTGCCTGGCGACGTTGCAGACGGTGGATATCTGTCTGATTGCCTATGGCTCGCTGCCAGATCAGTACGCGTGCGAACAACACGTTGAACAGGCCATGGAGCAGTTCGCCAATAACGGCAGTTCAATGATCGCGCTGTTGACGCTGTTGGCAAACCGCATGGCTGTCCAGCAGCACGGCACGCTGGCGGTCATTTCCTCGGTTGCCGGGGATCGAGGACGACCTTCCAATTACCTGTACGGCGCGGCAAAGGCGGCCGTGTCCACGTTCTGCGAAGGCCTGCGGGTACGCTTGTTCAAGGCGGGTGTGCATGTGATCACGATAAAGCCCGGGTTAGTCGACACGCCCATGACGCAAGGGCTGGCGCTGCCCTCCTTGCTTGTAGCGCAACCCGATACGGTTGCCCGGCGAATAGTCAGAGGGATCAATCGACAGGTGGCGGTGCTGTATGTGCCCGGGTTTTGGGGGCTGATCATGTGGCTGATTCGGGTGATGCCGCAGCCGTTGTTCAAGAGGCTGAACCTGTGAATCAGAGACTGATGTTATCCGGGTGGCGCTATCGCGTTTTGATTGGCTCGGTGATCTGCTCCGCCCTCGCTTATCTCGCTGTTTCCCTGTGGGGTGGGTGGTCGGCTGTGAGCGTGGCGGTCAGTCGAGTGGGCTGGTGGCAGTGCGGGCAAATCGTCAGCGTGGTTTTGCTTGGATACGGTCTGCGTTTCTTGCGTTGGCAGGGTTATCTGTCTGCCCTGGGCCACCGGTTGCCCTGGCGGCCGAGCTTGAACATCTACCTGGCCGGATTCGCCCTGACGACTACTCCCGGCAAGGCCGGGGAGGCGTTGCGCGGTGTTTTGCTCAAACGTTTGGAGGTGCCTTACGCACAGAGCTTTGCCGCGCTGTTCAGTGAGCGGCTTGCGGACCTGCTGGCGATGGCGGGCCTGGCATTCTTCGGCTTGAGCGCGCATCCGGAATGGTTGTCGATGATCGTTGCCAGTTTCGTCCTCCTGGCATGCGGTGCATCGATGATGTTTTCCCCAAGCCTTGCCAGCGCGATTGATCGTCGCACTGAGCAACGGCACGACAGATTCTCGCGGTTGCTGGGGCATGCCGTTCAGGTATTGCGTCAGTCGCGCCGCTGTCATTCTCCTCGTCGCGTCATGGGCGCAACGCTATTGAGCCTGCTGGCCTGGGGGCTTGAAGCATTGGCGTTTTACTGGATTTTGCAGGCGATGGGCGCGGACGTGAGGCTGACGTTAGCGATCTTTATTTATGCGGTGGCCATGTTGGCGGGGGCGTTGAGTTTCATGCCGGGCGGCTTGGGCACTGCCGAAGCAGTGATGCTAGCGCTGCTGGTTTCAGGCGGAGTCGGGTTGGCGGATGCGATCGCGGCGACGGTTTTGTTGCGGCTGGTGACGTTGTGGTTGGCGGTCGGGGTGGGGATGCTCGCACTTTTATGGAAGAGGTCGGTAGCCGGTTTTGCTCATGGCTGAGTAACTACTGAGGAGATGAAAATGGACATTGAGTCGCGAAAGTACAAGTTGGCAATGTACCTGTGTCTGACTGGCGCGATTGGATTTGGCCTGTATGTAAGGTTGCGCAACATCGATGCTACTGGCCTGTGGCTGGATGAGGCCTTCAGTGTGTCGGTAAGCGATCCGCAAAATGGATTCTTTGACGTTTATCGAACTACATTGAATGATGTTCATCCTCCCTTTTATCAGATTTTACTGTGGGCTTATTATCATGCTGTCGGATTTGGAGAGCACACAGGGCGGTATCTCTCTGCGGTAATCGGCGTGCTGTTGATTCCCGCTATATTCCTCCTCGGGCGCAAATTGTTTGATGAGCAAATAGGGCTCATCGTTGCGTGGTTGGCATCGGTCAACAGTTTTTTGGTTCAGTATTCGCAAGAGACTCGCTCTTATGCGCTTTTGACGTTGCTTACCGTTTTGTCTTTTGTGGTCTTTTTGCGTTGCTTGAGTCGAGGCAGGGGGCAGGATTTTTTTTGCTACTGGCTGATTTCCGCTGCACTGATAAATACTCATTA
This sequence comes from Pseudomonas sp. Sample_14, assembly GCF_004307515.1. Taxonomy (NCBI): domain Bacteria; kingdom Pseudomonadati; phylum Pseudomonadota; class Gammaproteobacteria; order Pseudomonadales; family Pseudomonadaceae; genus Pseudomonas; species Pseudomonas sp. Sample_14. Next base: position 8,178 of record NZ_RCOC01000038.1, read on the forward strand.
CTTCGGCTATCTGCCAGTCTTTGCTCAGGTGCTTGTGTTGCTTCGCATGATCTTGCGCAGTGAAGTCCAGAGCCAAGTTATATACAAGTTCGCTTGCGCTGGATTTTTCGCCGCGTTAACCGTGGTTCCTGCTTTATCGTACGCTGAGAGTAGCTTTTCGCGGGAGTTCTGGATTCAACCGCCTGAGGATGTGTTTTTTTTCAAGGTTTTCCTGTCGTATTTTGGAGATTCGTTTTTAGCTGCTTTGTGCGCAGTAATCTTGATTACAGGGCTGGTTTCGATAGCTGGAAATCCTGCAGGCACAAGTACTTACAGGCTGATTATGTTCTGGGGGGTAGTAGGAATTGTGGTGCCCTATGTCTGTTCTGTTTATCTACGGCCGGTGGCGACTATACGCAATTTTATTTTTCTTCTGCCTGCGGTATTGCTGGTAGCTGCGCACGCGGTTGGCAATATAAGAGATGTGACAGTAAAAATTTTAATGCTGGTGGTTTTGATGACATTTTCTGCTACGCCTTTATTCAAGGATGTCAGTTATCTAAGGGATCCTGAAAATCCCTACTCCCGCGAAACGCACATGAGAGATATCGTCATCTCTGTAATGGGTAAGTCAAAGGTGTTGCCAATTTATTCGCTTGATGCGGTTCAGTTTGGCGTCTATTTCAAATTGCTGGAGTCTCCGCTGCTTGTGAATAATTTAGAGAAGCTGAAAGCTGATTTGTCGTTGCCCGGTCGCCCAAAAGATTTTTATGTTCTGGAAACGAACTATGGTGCTGGCTTTGCTCAGGAAGTCGAACTTTTGCAAAGATACGAAGCAAAAATTATCGATAAGGAAGAAATAGGTCATGTGCGTTTATTCAAGATACGTACGTTTGCACCATGATCGGTAAGGGTGTGCATTCCGAATGGAAATGCACACCTTTCAGCCGTTACGCAGCGACGACTTCTGCCGGCTCAAAACTGTCCGCCCGCGCCATCTGCCACATCCGCGAATAGAACTCGCCATTCACCTCACCGGTGAGCAACTCCCCCGGTTTCAAAAACACGTGCAACTGCGAGAACAGTTTGATCTCGGTCGCCGACATGCGCCGCACCAGATGCTTGGCCGACAGTTGCGATGGATGATCGAGCCCGGCGGCAGCGAGCATCTCCGCCAGCGCTTTGAGCGTGCTGCGATGGAAGTTGTAGACGCGCTGGGCCTTGTCCGGCACCACCAGAGCGCGCTGGCGCAGGGCGTCCTGGGTGGCGACGCCGGTCGGGCATTTGTTGGTGTGGCACGACTGTGACTGGATGCAGCCGATGGCGAACATGAAGCCGCGCGCCGAGTTGGCCCAGTCGGCGCCGATGGCCAGCACGCTGGCGATGTCGAAGGCGCTGACGATCTTGCCGCTGGCGCCGAGTTTGATCTTGTCGCGCAGGTTCAGGCCGACCAGGGTGTTGTGCACGAACAACAGGCCTTCGCGCATCGGCACGCCGATGTGGTCGGTGAACTCGACAGGCGCTGCGCCAGTGCCGCCTTCCTTGCCATCGACGACGATGAAGTCGGGAAGAATGCCGGTTTCCAGCATGGCCTTGGCAATGCCCATGAATTCCCACGGATGGCCGAGGCAGAACTTGAAACCCACCGGTTTGCCACCGGACAGCTCACGCAGTTGCTGGATGAACTGCATCATCTCGATCGGCGTGGAAAACGCACTGTGGCGCGACGGCGAAACGCAGTCCTCGCCCATCAGGATGCCGCGGGTTTCAGCAATCTCTTTGGTGACCTTGTGCTTGGGCAGGATCCCGCCGTGGCCGGGTTTGGCGCCCTGGCTCATCTTGATTTCAATCATGCGCACTTGCGGATTCTGTGCCTGTACGGCGAAGCGCTCCGGGTCGAAACGGCCGTCGCTGGTGCGGCAGCCGAAGTAGCCGCTGCCCAGCTCCCAGGTCAGATCACCACCATGTTCGCGGTGATACGGGCTGATGCTGCCTTCACCGGTGTCGTGGGCGAAGTTGCCGAGTTTCGCCCCCTGATTCAGCGCCCTGATCGCGTTCGCGCTGAGCGAGCCGAAGCTCATCGCCGAAATATTGAAGATCGACGCCGAGTACGGCTGCGTGCACTGCGGACCACCGACAGTGACGCGGAAACCGTTCGGGTCACTCAACGGCGCCGGGCGCATCGAGTGGCCGATGAATTCGAAGCCGGACTGGTAGACGTCGATCAGCGTGCCGAACGGTTTGTCGGCGGTTTCGTTTTTCGCTCGCGAGTACACTAGCGAACGCTGGGCGCGGGAGAAGGGCAGGGCGTCGCTGTCGGACTCGAGCAGATACTGGCGAATCTCCGGGCGGATACCTTCGACCAGATAACGGATGTTGCCCAGAATCGGATAATTGCGGCGCACTGCATGGCGCGTCTGCAACAGGTCGAACACGCCGAGCAGGCTCAGCACCCCAGTGACGGCAGTGATCGGCCACAGCCAGTCATGTTCGAGAAAGGGCAGGCTGGCGAGGGTGAAAATCACGCAGACGGCAAAGAAGGCGTAGCGGCTCAGCAAAGACAGGCTCATACGGGTTCCTTGGTTCGGACTCAATTTTGTGCAACGGCACGCATTTCTGTGGGAGCGAGCCTGCTCGCGAAGACGGCGGACCAGCCAACCTTGATGTCGGCCATGAGGGCCTCTTCGCGAGCAGGCTCGCTCCCACAAAAAGCGTTAGTCACATTGTTTCAGGCGTTCTGCGCCTGCAGAAAAATCGAAAACAGCTCGGACTGGGATTTGATCCCCAGCTTGCTGTACATGTGTTTCTTATGGACTTTCACGGTTTCCACGGAGATTTCCAGCTTGCGGGCGATTTCCTTACTGGAACAACCGCTGAGCATCAAACGCCCTACGTCCAGTTCCCGCGCGGTCAATTGGGCGCCCTTGAGCTGTTGCACCGACGCTTCCAGTTGCACCCGCCAGTCTGCCTGCGCAGGTGCGGCGGCGAGGGCCACGGTTTCGTTGATCTCGTACGGCAGACGCTGGCGCAACAGACCCAGTACCCACGGCTGGATCAAAGACAGCAAAGCGATCTGTTCGCCAGTGAAACGTTTTTCACTGCCCAGCGACAGGCACAGCGTGCGCTCGCCCTCGAGCTGGCAATTGAACTGGATTTCGTCGGCCACCACATTCAGACGAAAGTATCGCTGGTAGTACTCGGTCAGCTCGAAATGCTCCGGCGCGACTTCCGAGAGGCGATACAGGCCGGTGCGCGACTGCTCGCGGCAGGCGATGTAGAACGGATCGAGCAGATACAGCCCGCGCAGGTAATCCTGGAACAGCGGGTCCGGGCTGCCGTCCTCGCCGGGGCATTCGGCGAAGACTTGCGGATGCTGATCGGCGCTGAACAGCAGCACCACCCAGCTATCGAACGCCACGTACTGCTCAAGCAGGCGCACCAGTTGCGCCCAGAAATTCGGCTTGTCGAGCGCGTCGATCAATTGCCCGACCGCGCGGTGCCAAGTGATGTCATTCAACGAAAGTGTCATCGATCTACCCCAATCGGGTTACCCCGGCCGCGTGATTCCCTGGCCGGTTGCTTGCTGCGCATACTGGCCCACAGACGGGCACCGGGCAATCTTTCCGGGCCGGGCCACATAACAAGGGATAACCATGAAAGTCGAACTCGCCCAACTGGCGGGCCGTGACAACGACACGGCTTACAACCTGCAACGCGCACTGGCGGCGATTGCTGCCTGCGCGGCCGACACGCAGATGATCGTGTTCCCGGAAACCCACCTGATGGGCTTCCCCAACGCCGAAACCGTGGCGCAGATCGCCGAACCGCTCGACGGCCCGACCGTCAGCGCCGTGCTCGCATCAGCGCGTGAGCGTGACATGGCTGTGGTGATCGGCATGGCCGAAAACGACAACGGCCGCTTCTACAACACCACGCTGCTGATCACTCCCGAAGGCATCGCCCTGAAATACCGCAAGACCCATCTGTGGGCTTCGGATCGCGGCGTGTTCGAGGCCGGCGACCGTTACGCCACCTGCGTGTGGAACGGCGTGCGCGTGGGCCTGTTGATCTGCTACGACATCGAGTTCCCGGAAACCGCCCGCGCCCTGGCGCAACTGGGTGCGGAATTGCTCATCGTCACCAACGGCAACATGGACCCGTACGGCCCGACCCACCGCACCGCGATCATGGCCCGCGCCCAGGAAAACCAGGCGTTTGCGCTGATGGTCAATCGCGTTGATGCAGGGGATGACGGCCTGGTGTTTGCCGGCGGCAGCGCGCTGGTCGATCCGCTGGGTGCGCTGCTGTTCGAGGCCGGACGCGAAGAAGGGCGGTTCAGGGTCGAGCTGGATTTCACGCAACTGGAGATTGCGCGCAAGGATTATCGCTATCTGGATGATCAGCGTTTGAAGTTGCCGGGGGAGGTGGTGGAGCAGGCTTGCGGTGTTCGCGAGCTATTGATTCCACACCCATAACCGCTGCCCTCACCCTAGCCCTCTCCCGGAGGGAGAGGGGACTGACCGAGGTGTAGTTTCGAAATACATCGACCTGAGATACCGAGTCGAACTCAGATACTGAAGTCCACATAGATCGGCTCCCTTTCCCCCTCGCCCCCTTTGGGGGAGAGGGCTGGGGTGAGGGGGGTAACGATCTTCAGTCGAACAAAAATAATCAGCCACACCCGAAATTTTCGCCGAACCCGGCTCTGCCATAAATCCAATAACATTCGGAGTAAGTCGCCCATGGCTCGTTTGCAACGCACCCTTTCGCTAGGGTCGGTGGTGCTGTTCGGCATCGCCTACATGACGCCGATCATTGTCCTCGGCACTTTCGGCATCCTCGCCCAGTCCACCGCCGGCATGGTGCCGGCCGCCTACCTGGCCGCGCTGGTGGCAATGTTCTTCACCGCCATGAGTTACGGACGCATGGCCGCCGCTTTCCCTGTTGCCGGCTCGGCTTACAGCTATGTGCGCAAGGCGATCAGCCCGAAACTCGGTTTCATTGCCGGCTGGGCGGTGTTGCTCGATTACCTGTTCCTGCCGATGGCGATCTGGCTGATCGGCGCGGCCTATCTGGCCTCGGCGTTCCCGTCGATCCCGCAATGGATCTGGGTGCTGGCGTTCATCGGCATCACCAGTGCGATCAACATCGTCGGGCTGAAACTGGCCAATGGCATCAACGCCTTGCTGATGCTGGTGCAGTTCCTCGTATTGATTGCCTTCGTTGCGCTGTGCGTGCACTACATCGGCGGCGATGCGAGCACGCCGCTGTGGTCGATCAAACCGTTCTTCAACGGCGACATGCAGATGCCGCTGATCATGAGCGGCGCGGCGATTGCCTGCTATTCATTCCTTGGCTTTGACGCTGTGAGCACCCTGACCGAAGAGACCCGCGATCCACGCCGCACCATTCCCCGGGCGATCATGCTGATCACCCTGATTGGCGGCCTGATCTTCGTCGGCGTTTCGTACTTCGTGCAGATCGCTCATCCATCGTTCCAGTTCGACAGCGTCGACTCGGCAGCCTATGAAATTGCGCGCAATATCGGTGGCGACCTGTTCGTGTCGATCTTCCTGATCGGCCTGATCGTCGGCCAGTTCGCCTCGGGGCTGTCGGCCCAGGCAAGTGGTTCGCGACTGTTGTTCGCCATGGGCCGCGACGGCGTCTTGCCGAAGTCTTTTTTCGGCACCTTGCATGCGCGCTTCGGCACCCCGGTCAACAGCATTCTGTTGTGCGCGGCGGTGGCGTTGCTGGCGCTGAAACTCGACGTTACCACCTCGACCTCGTTCATCAACTTCGGCGCGTTCCTGGCGTTCAGCCTGGTCAACCTGTCGGTGATCTTCCATTACTGGATCGGCGGCGAGAAAAAAGGCCCGCGCGAGTTGCTGCTGTTTCTGCTCTGCCCGCTGATCGGTCTGGTCGCCGACCTGTGGCTGATGGTCAGCCTTGATCATCTGGCGGTGTGGCTGGGGCTGAGCTGGCTGGCGATTGGTGTGGTGTATCTCGCCGTGCTGACCGGTGGTTTCCGCCGTCAGCCGCCGGAACTGGATTTTCAGGAAGCGACCTGAGCTTCGTGGCTTGGCTTCCCTCTGACGGGCATGGGATCCTTGGCGCTTTTGCGCCAAGGGATTCCTTTATGTCGACCATTCACATCGCCGCTGCGCTGCTGCTCAACACCCAAGGCCAGACTCTGCTGGTGCGCAAGCGCGGCACCGCGGCGTTCATGCAACCGGGTGGCAAGATCGAAGCCCACGAGTTGCCGGTACACGCATTGGCCCGTGAGCTGGAAGAAGAACTCGGGCTGCAGATCGATCCGACGCAGGCGATTTTCCTCAACAGTTTTTCCGCCCCCGCTGCCAACGAGCCGGGCTTCAGCGTGCACGCGGAGATCTTCCAATTGACCATCGATACTGACGTGTGTCCGGCGGCGGAAATCGAGGAAGTCATATGGGTCGATCCGGCCACTGATCCGGCGCTCGAGCTGGCGCCGTTGACACGCGAGCACATCCTGCCGTTTTATCGCCGTTCATTGACGGCACTCGCCTGATCATTCCCGCAAAGGACGTTGCCATGATCCCGTTGCAAGACCTGCTGATCTTCGCCGCCGCCGCATTGCTGATGGTGCTGACGCCGGGGCCGAACATGATCTATCTGATCTCGCGGTCGATCTGTCAGGGCCGCCGCGCCGGAGTGACTTCGTTGCTTGGCGTGGTCGGCGGGTTTTTCGTGCATATGTTCGCCGCGGCGGCGGGTTTGACGGCGGTGTTTCTCGCCGTGCCGATGGCTTATGAAGTGTTGAAATGGGCCGGCGCGTTGTACCTGCTGTGGCTGGCCTGGCAAGCGCTGAAACCCGGCGCGCGTTCGCCGTTCGAAGCGCAGCAATTGCCGCCGGACTCGTCGCGCAAGCTGATCACCATGGGCTTTCTCACCAGTGCGCTGAACCCGAAAATCGCCGTGTTCTATCTGTCGGTGTTTCCGCAATTCATCAGCCCTGAGCACGGCTCGGTGTTCGCCCAAAGCATCGTCCTCGGCCTGACGCAGATCAGCGTCAGCGTCAGCGTCAATCTGTTGATCGCGCTGTTCGCCGCAGGCATCGCCTCGTGGTTTGTGCGCAACCCGACGTGGCTGGCGATGCAGCGTTATTTCATGGGCCTGGTGCTCGGCGGCCTCGCCGTAAAACTGATGCTCGAACAACGCCGGGCCGCCTGACATGTGGATCGAACGGCTGGACGCCAGCCATGCCCTGGCTTATCGCGAACTGATGCTTGAAGCCTATGACCGGCATCCGCAGGCGTTCACTTCCAGCGTGCGCGAACGCGCGGTGATGCCGTTGAGTTGGTGGGAAGCGCGCCTGACCAGCAAGCTCGATGTGGTGCTAGGGGCATTCGATGCCGGGACGTTGGCCGGGATTGTCGGCCTGGCGTTCGAACCGCGAGAGAAGGCGCGCCACAAGGCCACGCTGTTCGGCATGTATGTCTCGGCAGATTTTCGTCGCAAGGGTCTGGGCTTTGATCTGGTGCAGGCGGCATTGGCCGAAGCGCAAAAGCATCCGGCGCTGAAACTGCTGCAGCTCACCGTCACCGCCGGCAATGACGCGGCTTTTCAGTTGTACCAGCGTTGCGGCTTCATTCAGTACGGCCTCGAACCGCTCGCCGTGCGGGTGGGCGAAGACTACTTCGACAAGATCCACATGTGGCGCCAGCTCTGACCCAGCGATAATTTCCGCCTGCTGATCGTTCCCACGCTCTGCGTGGGAATGCAGCCCGGGACGCTCTGCGTCCCATCCAAAGCCGAACGCAGAGCGTCCGTTGAGGCATTCCCACGCAGAGCGTGGGAACGATCATCTCCTGCACAGCAGATCAGCGTACGGCGCTGACACCATCGAGGGTCGAAAACGAGGTGTCCTTGGCGGTCAGCAGGAAATCGCGCATGTACGGCGCGTCGAGCATGTCCGTGCGAATCGCCGCGTACAGCGTCGCGAACAAGCCCTTCTCACCCAACCGTTTGCCCTTCACATAGCCGCGCGAGCTGTATTCATGCAGCGCCCAGTGCGGCATGCCGCAGACGCCACGGCCGCTGGCGACCAGTTGCATCATCATCACCGTCAGTTCTGAAGTGCGCACCTGCGCCGGTTCGATGTCGGCCGGTTCGAGGAAGCGGGTGAAGATGTCCAGGCGATCGCGCTCGACCGGGTAGGTGATCAGCGTTTCGGTCAACAAGTCTTCAGGAACGATGTACGGCTTGCTCGCCAGTGCATGCTGATTGGCCACGGCGAGCATGGCTTCGTAGGTGAACAGCGGCACGTAAGTGATGCCGGCAATTTCCAGCGGATCGGAGGTCACCACCAGATCCAGATCGCCACGGGCCAGTGCCGGCAGCGGCGCGAAAGCGAAACCCGAAGCCAGGTCCAGCTCGACTTCCGGCCAGGCATCGCGGAACTGGTCGATGGTCGGCATCAGCCACTGGAAGCAGCTGTGGCATTCGATCGCCATGTGCAGACGCCCGGCGGTGCCACCGGCCAGCCGACCGATGTCCCGTTCAGCGGCGCGCAACAGCGGCAGGGTGGCGTCGGCCAGTTGCAGCAGGCGCAAACCGGCGCTGGTGAAGCGCACCGGTTTGGTCTTGCGCACGAACAACTGCATGCCCATGCGCTCTTCCAGCTCTTTGAATTGGTGCGACAGTGCTGACTGTGTCAGATGCAAACGGTCGGCGGCATCCACCAGGCTGTCGGCCTCGCGCAGGGCATGCAGGGTTTTCAGATGTCGGATTTCAAGCACCGGCGAGGCTCCATGAAGAAAACTTGTGACGAATGCGGGGAAGGTGAGTTTGTCTCATGACGTTGGCTTTGTCGATCTGCCGGCCATGATCCGGCGATGCAATCGACAGCCGACCGCTCGGCACTCTTCATCAAACTGTCATGCAACTGTGGCAGCGCGCTCGCACGAACTTCATCAGACTCGCGCTCTACTGGGGTGCTGCGTTTTGGTGTTTTTCATGTTCAAGAGATTGTTTTCAGTCGCGGCCGCGTTGGCCGCGCTTTTGTTCGGGGCCGGCTCGTTTGCAGCCGGACGCTGTGATGTCAACGTGCCGACCGAGCACGCCGAGCTGGCGCAGGTCAGTCTTGCCTATCAAAGTATCGGTCGTGCATCGGACCCGGCGCTGTTGCTGGTCATGGGCCTGGGTGGGCAGTTGATTCACTGGCCGGATGAAGTGGTTGTCGCTTTGTGCCAGCAGGGTTTCCGGGTGATCCGCTATGACAACCGCGACGTCGGATTGTCGACCTGGCGGCAGGCGCCGATCGAGGCCAATCTGACCTTCGAAGTGCTGCGTTACAAACTCGGTCTGCCGGTCTCGGCCCCTTACAGCCTGACTGACATGGCCGACGATGCGCTGGGCTTGATGACGGCGCTGAAGGTTGAGCAATTCCACGTGCTCGGCGCGAGCATGGGCGGGATGATCGCCCAGCACATGGCGGCGATGGCGCCGCAGCGGGTGGAAAGCCTGACCCTGATCATGACCACTTCCGGCGCTGAAGGCCTGCCGGCACCGAGTGCGGCGCTGGTGCAGTTGCTCTCGCGGCGGGGCGCGCCGAACCGCGAAGTGGCGCTGGAGCAACAGGCCGATCTGCTCGCGGCACTCGGTAGCCCGACGGTGACGGATGATCGACAGGCCTTGCTGCAACAGGCGGCGGCGTCCTACGACCGTGCATTCAACCCCGAAGGCGTCAAACGGCAGATCATGGCGATACTTGCCGAGCCGAGCCGGGTGGCATTGCTCAATCAGCTGCGCGTGCCGACCCTGGTGGTGCACGGCACGGCAGATCCGCTGCTGCCGGTGATGCACGGCGTACATCTGGCGGCGCACATTCAGGGCAGTCAGTTGAAATTGATTCCGGGGCTGGCGCATCGCTTTCAGGAGGCGTTCAAGGAGCCGTTGCTGGCGGCGGTGCTGCCGTATCTGCAGGCGCATCGCGAGGACACTTCGCATTGGGCGCAGGTCGATCCGGCGGCGCCGAACAATCTGCTGTAACAGTGCCAGCATCCTGTCGCCAAAAAAATATCAATGTGCCACTATTGTTTGCCGCGTTGTTGCCGATAAGGCGCAGGAACGTTTTCAGACATAGGGACTTGATCCATGATTTTTCGCGCTACACGTCAATGGGCCGCGCTGGCTCTGCTCGCCGTACTGACCCTCACCGGCTGCGCCCATGTGCAACCGCCCGTGGCCCTGGACAAACAGTTCTGGGATGCCAAAGAGCCGACCATCGGTGTGGCCATTACCGTCGTACCGTCGCCGGTGCTGGCGCTGACCGGCAATCAAGGCATCCTTGATTACGCCATCAACGCCGGCGTCAACAGCAAGCTCAGCGCCAACGTCGAGACCTGGCAGGTGCGCGATCTGGAAACCCTGCCCGACGCCATCGTCGCCAAGCTGCAAGCCAAGGGCTACAAGGCCAAGCGCATTGATGAAAAGGTCGATCTGAAGACCTTCAAGGAAGTCGATTTCCGCGAAGGCTACATGACCAAGGACCTGTCGCCGATGAAAGCCGCCCACGGCATCGACCGTCTGCTGCTGGTATCGATTTATGCCACCGGTGCCACCCGCAGTTACTACAGCATTGTGCCCACCAGCGTGCCGATGGCCCAGGTCGGCGGCCAGGGCATGGTGATCGATCTGTCGGACAACAAACTCTTGTGGTACCAGCCATTCGCCGCTGTGCAGGCCGCGCAAGGCGAGTGGGACGAGCCGTCCTACACCAACCTGTCCAACGCGTTTTATCAGGCGATGGATAACAGCCGGCAGCAAATGATCGCCCCGTTCGCGCAATGAAACGTCTGGCGCTGACCCTCGCGGCGATCTCGCTGCTGGCGTTGCCTGGCTGTGCGCAGAAACCGGCACCCGAGGCCGGTTTCAAGGATCAGGCCGCCATGAGCTATGTGCAGGCTCACGGGCTCAAGGTCGACGTGCAACTGCCGGCGGAATTCGTCGGCGCCAGCACGGTGATCGATAGCAAGGCGGCAGTGAATGCGGCCAATTCCAGTTACACGCTGGTATCGAGCTCCGGCGCGGGCGCCGGGCTGGCGGGGATTCTGGTAGCCAGCCTGATCAACACGCAAATGGGTTCCGGTACGTTGCAGCGCGATGCCGAAAAAGCCGCGCTGAACGAATCGCGGCCGCTGGCCGACCTGCTTGCTGGCGTGCCGTTGCAGGAGCGCTTGCAACAGCGTTTTCAGGCGGCGTCGCAGGTGTCCGGATTCAAGCAGGGGGAGGGTGCGGTGACGGCACGCTTGCTGATCGAACCGAAGCTGATGCTGACGCCCGATCGCGGCAGTTTCGTGCTGGTCAATCAGGTGCAGTTGCAGGATATCGCCGGCTCGCCGCTGTATCGCATGCGCATCGAAGTGGCCAGTCAGCCGATCCGTCGTTGCGGCAAGCAATGCATCGATGACGGCGCTCTTGACCTGGCCAAGGTCACCGCCGTGCTGGACGAATGCATTGACGAATCCATGCGCGTGTTGAGCGCCGATTTGATGCAACCGACGCCACCGCCCGCCGCGCAGGAAACCCTGCGTTACGTGCTCGACGGCCAGCGCGTGGTCGAGCGTGGTTATCAACTGGCGCAGAACGGCAACTACTGGCGCTACCGCAATCTCTACGGTGCGGTGAAGTCAGTGCCGGTGCCGTTCGAGGATGCTCTGTCGTCCGCGCAACTGGCCAGAGTCTACGGTCGCTAGAGGCAGATGCGCGTGGGTTCAGGCATGCAGCCTGACCCACACGCTGACCAGCACCGTCGCCGCTATCAACCAGGCCACCGCCGCCACCGCCAGTGACGCTTCCAGGCGCATGCGGTCGACCATCACATACAACGTCGCCAGGTACACGAAGTAGGGAATGATCGACCACATGCCGAACACGATCGTGGTCTTCAGGTCGTCGACCGAACGGCCCTTGCCGACGATGTAGTGCGCAATCAGGGCAAAGGTCGGGAACAGCGGCACCAGACCGGCGATGTAGTAGTTTCTGGTCTTGGACAGTGCCGCGAGGATCAGCACCACTGCGGCGCCGATCGCGGCTTTGAGAATCAGGTCCATCAGTGGCTCAGCCCGTACTTTTTGACTTTGTCGAACAGCGTGGTCTTGGCCATGCCCAGTTCCTGGCTGGCCTGGGTCAGGTTGCCGCCGCTGCGTTGCAAGGCGTCGACCAGCAGATTGCGCTCGAACGCTTCCACCGCTTCGGCAAACGCCAGACCCTGGCCGGCGCTGGCCCCGGATTTCTTGAAAGCCGGCAGGCCGAGGGCGAAGCGTTCGGCGACGTTGCGCAGTTCGCGCACGTTGCCCGGCCAGTCGTGGCTCATCAGGTTCGACAGGGTCTGGTTATCCAGCTCCGGCAGCGCGCGGTCGAAGCGCAGCGCCGATTGCTGGGTGAAGTGTTCGAACAGTTGCAGGATGTCTTCGCGGCGTTCGCGCAGCGGTGGCAATTCCAGGGTCACGACGTTGAGGCGGTAGTACAAGTCGCTGCGAAACTCGCCGGCCTTGCTCGACTCATCGAGGTCGGATTTGGTCGCCGCAATCACCCGGCAATCCACCGCCACACTCTGGTTCGAGCCGAGCCGTTCGAGGGTGCGTTCCTGCAATACGCGCAGCAACTTGATCTGCAACGGCAGCGGCATGCTTTCCACTTCGTCGAGAAACAGCGTGCCGCCGTCGGCGTGCTCGATCTTGCCGATGCGGCGTTTGCCGGCGCCGGTGAAGGCGTTGGCTTCGTGGCCGAAGATCTCGCTTTCGAAAAGGTTTTCCGGCAGGCCGCCGCAGTTCAGCGCGACGAACTGTTTGCTGTGGCGCCGACTGAAATCGTGCAGGCAACGGGCGACCAGTTCCTTGCCGGTGCCGGTCTCGCCTTCGATCAAGACGTTGGCCGAAGTGTCGGCGACGTTGGCAATCAGTTCGCGCAGATTCTGCATCGCTGGTGAACGGCCGATGATCCGCCCTTCAAGGGAGTCGCGTTCAGCCAGTTGTCGACGCAACGAGGAAACCTCGCGGGCGAGGCTGCGTTGCTCCAGCGCCCGCCGCGCGACGTCTACCAGACGCTCCGGCGAAAACGGTTTTTCCATGAAATCGTAGGCGCCTTTCTGCATCGCGCCGACGGCCATGGAAATGTCGCCGTGGCCGGTGATCAGCACCACCGGCAGGCTGCGGTCACGTTGCTTGAGACGGGTGAGCAATTCCAGGCCATCGATGCCCGGCAGGCGGATGTCGCTGATGACGATGCCGGCAAAGTTGTCGCCGACCTGCGCCAGCGCCTCTTCGGCACTGCCGACGCCGATGCACGGAATGTCTTCGAGGGTCAGCGCCTGTTGGCAGCCGAGCAGCACATGGGGGTCGTCTTCAACAATCAGCACACTGAGTTCAGGGTTCATATTGGCTCGGCAGAAAGAGGGCTTACCAACGGTAAACTGAGGACGAAAGTGGTGCCACCGCCGGCCGGGTGTTCGACACCCAGGTGCCCGCCGGTAGCGGCGGCGAGGCTGGCGGACAGGGTCAGGCCCAGGCCCAGGCCTTGCTCGCCGGGTTTGGTGGTGAAGAACGGTTCGAACAGATGCTTGCGCGCTTCGGCGTCGATGCCGTGGCCATTGTCGCGCACCCGCAAGCGATACTTGCCGTTGAATTCTTCACCCTCCAGCCACAGCTGCGGCTGCGGTTGCGCGTGCATGGCGTCGAGGGCGTTGCCGATCAGGTTGACGAGGATCTGTTCGAGGCGGGTCTGATCGATCAGCAGCTGCACATCGGCAAACTGCCGGTGAATCTGCAGCGCGGTGTTTTCCACGCGCGCGCCGAGCACTTGCAAGGCGGCGTCGACGGCTTTGCCCAGACTGGCCTGACCCTTGTTGTCGCCGCGCCGGGCAAACGAACGCAGGCTGGCGGTGATGCGGCCCATGCGGTCGATCAGGTCGTTGATGGTTTTGAGGTTGGTGCTGGCGACGTCGAGCTGGCCGCGCTCGAGAAAGCGCACGGTGTTGCCCGACAGCGTGCGCATCGCCGCCAGCGGCTGGTTCAGTTCATGGGCAATGCTGGTCGACATCTGGCCGATGGCCGCGAGTTTGCCGGCCTGCACCAGTTCATCCTGGGCGCGGCGCAAAGTCTCCTCGGCCTGGCGGCGCTCGCGGATCTGACTCTTCAGGCGTTCGTTGCTGGCGCGCAGATCGGCGGTGCGTTCGGTAATCCGACGCTCCAGTTGGCTGTTGGCTTCCTGCAACGCTTCGCGGGCGGCGAGGCGGGTGGCGAGGACTTTGCGCCGCTCGTTCCAGGCAATCAGCAGGAAGGCAAACAGGGCGAACGCCACCGCCACCAGAATGCCTTGGTTGATCGCTTCGCGGCGCAGGTCCTGCAACGGTGTCAGCAGAGTGAAATTCCACGGCGTGTCACTCAGCAGTCGGGTTTGCGCCAGATAACTGATGTCGTCTTCGTCGGGCTGTAATTCGGTGTTGGCCGGGAAGGTCAGTTTCTCCACGCCTTCGGCCAGTGTCTCGCGGGCCAGCGGTTGCAGTTCGTTGAGCGGGAACCAGTAGTACTGCAGGCTGCGGGCAAGTTTTTCCTTGACCTCGTCGCTCAGCGGAATTACCGATTTCAGCCGCCTGGCCGGATCGCTGGAGAGAATGATGATGCCGTTCTCATCGCTGACGAACGCTTCCAGACGCGCCCGTTGCCAGCGCTCTTCCATGGCTTCCAGACGCACCTTGACCACCGCGACACCGATGATCTTGCCGTGCTCTTCGAGGCCGTGGGCGAGGTAGTAACCGGGTTCACCATTGGTGCTGCCGATGCCATAGAAGCGCCCGGGCTGGCCGCGCACGGCGTCTTTGAAATAGGCGCGGAAGGACAAGTCTTCACCCAGATAACTGTCGACATCGCGCCAGTTGCTGGTGGCCATGACCCGGCCGGTGGTGTCCATGACGTAGATGGCCCGGCTGCGGCTGCGGCGGTTCAGGCCTTCGAGGTAGTCGTTGACCGTCTGCCGGTGCTCCGGGGTCGGGTCGGCCAGCAACTGCGGCACACTGGTTTCGAGTTCCAGCAGGCTGGGCAGGTAGGTGTATTTGCTGATCTCGCTTTCGACCGCGCGAGCGTGCAGTTCCAGCTGACGCTGACCGTTCTCGCCGAGGCTGCGGATGCCGAAGTGTTCACTGGTCCAGAAGCCGATAAAACCCAGCCCGACCATCAGGGCGATGATCAGTGGCGGCAGGAACAGATGACGGATCAGACGGGGCTTCACGGCAAGTGATGGCTCTGCAGCGCGATAAAGAGTGGGGTCGCATTTCATCACAGATGCCTTGGGTCAACCACAACACTTGTTTGTGCCTGTGGCGAGGGGATTTATCCCCGTTGGGCCGCGAAGCGGCCCCAAAACCATCACTGCGGTTTAACTGAAAGACCGCATGCAGAGGTTTTACGACTGCTGCGCAGCCGGACGGGGATAAATCCCCTCGCCACAGGGGATCTCATTGTCAGGCTGCCCGCACCCCACAGACAGGGTGCGGGTGTGTTGCTTTTAGTGCTGCAGAATTTTCTCGAGGAAGTGCTGCGCGCGTTCGGAGCGGGCGCTGATGTCGCCGAAGAATTCCTCTTTCGGGCAGTCTTCGATGATCTTGCCCTGGTCCATGAAGATCACCCGGTCCGCCACTTTACGGGCGAAGCCCATTTCGTGGGTCACGCACATCATGGTCATGCCTTCGTGGGCCAGCTGCACCATGACGTCGAGCACTTCATTGACCATTTCCGGGTCGAGCGCCGAGGTCGGTTCGTCGAACAGCATGACGATCGGGTCCATCGCCAGCGCACGGGCAATCGCCACACGCTGTTGCTGACCGCCGGACAGTTGCCCCGGATGCTTGTGGGCGTGCGCCGACAAACCTACGCGCTCGAGCAGTTGCAGGCCTTTTTTGGTCGCCTCTTCCTTGCTGCGGCCAAGCACCTTGATCTGCGCGATGGTCAGGTTTTCGGTGATGGTCAGGTGCGGGAACAGCTCGAAATGCTGGAACACCATGCCCACCCGCGAACGCAGTTTCGGCAGGTTGGTTTTCGGGTCAGCGATCGACGTACCGTCAACCACCACGTCGCCTTTCTGGAACGGCTCCAGGGCGTTGACGCACTTGATCAGCGTCGACTTGCCGGAACCCGACGGGCCGCAGACCACAATCACTTCGCCTTTTTTGACCTCGGTGCTGCAATCAGTCAGCACCTGGAAGTCCCCATACCACTTGTTGATGTTTTTGATAGAGATCATACGGCGAACCTTTTTTGCAGACGCTTGACCAACCGCGAGGCGGCGAAGCTGATGATGAAGTACACGAGACCGGCGAAAATCAGGAACTCATTGGAGCGGCCGATGATGTCGCCGCTGGCGCGCGAGGCGTTGAGGAAGTCCACCAGGCCCACGGTGTAGACCAGCGAGGTGTCCTGGAACAGGATGATGCTCTGCTGCAGCAGCAGCGGGGTCATCTTGCGGAACGCCTGCGGCAGGATGATCAAGCGCATCATCTGTCCGTAGTTCATGCCCAGTGCCTGAGCAGCACCCATCTGGCCCTTGGAAATCGACTGCACACCGGCACGGACGATTTCGCAGAAGTACGCCGCTTCGAACATCATGAACGCCACGACGCACGAGGTGAACGCACCGATCGGCGTGTCTTCGCCGGTGATCCAGCGCAGCACGAACGGCACTGCCAGGTAGAACCAGGTGATCACCAGCAGCAGCGGAATCGAGCGGAAATAATTGACGTAGGCGCCGGCAATGCTCGACAGCAGCTTGTTGTGCGACAAACGGCACAGCGCGAGGATCGTGCCGAGAATCATCCCGCCGATCACGCCCATGGCCATCAGCTTGAGGGTCATCACCATGCCGTTCCACAAACCGGGAATGGCCGGGACGATGCCACTGAAATCGAATTCCATTATTTACCCCCCACGGAGATCAGGCCGGGCACCGCGACTTTCTTCTCGACCAGGCGCATCAGCAGCATCAGGCTCATGTTGAGGGTGAAATAGATCAGGGTTGCCAAGGTGAACGCTTCGAACAGGTTGGCCGAGAACTCGGCGGTCTGTTTGGTCTGCGCCAGCAATTCCATCAAACCGATCAGGGACGCCACGGAGGAGTTCTTGAACACGTTGAGGAATTCCGAGGTGAGCGGCGGAATGATGATCCGGTAGGCCTGGGGCAGCAGCACGTTCCAGTAGATCTGCGGCAGTTTGAAACCCATCGCGCGGGCGGCGGATTCCTGGCCACGAGGCAACGCCTGGATACCGGTGCGCACTTGCTCGCAGACACGGGCGGCGGTGAACAGACCCAGGCAGACGACAACGCTCAGGTAGGCCGAAGTAGTCGGGTTGAGGTCCTGTTTGTACCACTCCTGCAGATCCGGCGGCAGCAGATCGGGTACCAGGAAGTACCAGATGAACAGCTGCACCAGCAGCGGCACGTTACGGAACAGCTCGACGTAGCAGGTCGCGATGCCCGATACGATGCGGTTCGGCACGGTGCGCATGATGCCCAGCAGCGAGCCGAGCAGCAGGGCGATGATCCACGCCACGATGGCGATGGCGATGGTCCAGCCCAGACCGGAGATGAACCAGTCGAGATAGGTCTCGCTGCCCACACCGGTGGACTTGAAGAACACGCCCCAGTCCCAGTTGTAATTCATTAGGGTCTCCCCTCGATTCGATCGATGTACAAGTGCCCGCCTGGGGAACTCCGTTCCCTCCCCAGTCTTTTTTCAAAGACCGGGCACACGCGATCGGCTCGACAGCCACCGGTTCGAGTGTTTCCAGAAAAATGCCAGCAGGGAGTGACCATCCCCTGAAAAGGCAGGCGCCTCCTCAGGGGATAAGGTTAGTCAGAAAATCAGGACTTCTTGTCGTCAGCCGCTTTGTCGGTCGGATTGGCGATCAGCGCCTTGAGCTCGTCGCTCATCGGGAAGTTCAGGTTCAGGCCTTTTGGCGGAATCGGCTGCATGAACCACTTCTCGTAGATCTTGTTGATGTCGCCCGAAGCGTAAGTGGCCTTGATCGCGTCATCCACAGCCTTTTTGAACGGCTCGTCGCCTTTGCGCATCATGCAGCCGTAGATTTCATACGACTGTGGCGTGCCGGTCACTTCCCAATCGGCAGCTTTCTTGGCCTTAGCGGCTTCGCCGGCCAGCAGCGCGTCATCCATCATGAAGGCAACGGCACGGCCCGATTCCAGCATCTGGAAGGATTCGCCGTGGTCTTTGGCGGAGATGACGTTCATGCCCATTTGCTTGTCGGCGTTCATCGCCTTGAGGATGCGCTCGGAAGTAGTACCGGCGGTGGTCACGACGTTCTTGCCTTTCAGATCGTCGAAATCCTTGTACTTGGAGTCTTTCTTGGACAGCAGACGGGTACCGATTTCGAAGATGCCGACGGAGAAGTCGACCTGCTGCTGACGCTCGACGTTGTTGGTGGTCGAACCGCACTCGACGTCCACGGTGCCGTTCTGCACCAGCGGGATACGGGTCTGCGAGGTAACGAGGTTGTATTTGACTTGCAGGTTCGGCAGGTCGAGGTCTTTCTTGATCGCTTCGACGATCTTCAGCTGGATATCGTGCGAGTAGCCAACCGGCTTGCCGGACGCATCAGCGATGTAGGAGAACGGAATGGAGGCGTCACGGTGGCCCAGGGTGATGACACCGGACTCTTTGATTTTCTTCAGGGTGCCGGTGAGCTCGGCGGCGAAAACTGGCGTGCTGATCAGAGCGGCAGCAATGGCTGCGCCCAGGATATGGGGAACGATGCGCATCAAATTTTCCTCGACATTGTTTTTTTTATGGAGCCAGTTTGTCGGCCCTTTTTGTGCTTCGAATGCCTGACGGCTCCTGAAGTGTCGGCACAGCAGGCATTCGTCGAGAGAGTGTAGAGCATAACTCGTGCCAGACCAGTCACAGTCGGTTAACCAATTGTTTTATAACGTTATTAAAGTTTTGTGGCGGTAATTTTTTGAGGGTGAGATCCGGTTAACCGAATCGACTGTGGAGTCGCGTTCGGAAAACCGAACGATCAAAAGCCCCTCCCTAACCCTCTCCCGGAGGGAGAGGGGACTGACTGCGGTGGATGGTCGAGTTACGGCGACGTGAGATACCGAGTCGACCTCGGACTTTGGAACCCACGGAGATCGGCTCCCTTTCCCCCTCTACCCCTTGGGGAGAGGGCTGGGGTGAGGGGGAAAAGATCTAACTGCCCCAATCAGGTTCAACAAAGTCCACATAACAAAAAGCCCCTGAATCTCTCGATGCAGGGGCTTTCGTTTGAACGGTGAGATCAAGCCGCCTCGATCTTCCGATTCTGCTCAACCTTGCCCAGATACGTCGCGAGCTTCTGCTGCTCCTCCGCTGTGGTGAACAAGCCTAGCTTGGTACGGCGCCACAGGATGTCGTGCGCCGTGGTGGCCCATTCTTCGCTGCACAGGTAATCGACTTCGCGGGTGTAGAGCCCGCCGCCGATGTGTTCGCCCATGTCGGCCAGGCTTTCTACGCCTTCGAGCATGCGCCAGGTGCGGCTGCCGTAGGTGACGGCCCAGCGCCGGGCGATTTCGGTCGGGACGAAATCGAATTTGTCGCGAATTCGCGCGCTCAGCGCCTCTGGCGTGGTCATGTCTTCGCCGCCGGGCAGGGTGGCGGTCGCGGTCCAGCTCGGGCGCATCTGGGTGAAGAACGGCATCAATTGCGCCATCGCCGACTCGGCAAGTTTGCGATAGGTAGTCAGCTTGCCACCGAACACCGACAGCAACGGCGCTTCTTCGGCACTGCCCGACAGCGCCAGGGTGTAATCGCGGGTCACTGCCGACGGGTTGTCGGATTCGTCGTTACACAGCGGCCGAACGCCCGAGTAACTGTGCAGGATGTCTTCGCGGCTCAGCTGCTTCTTGAAGTGGGCGTTGACCACTTTCAGCACGTAATCGGTTTCGCCTTCGGTGATCGCCACTTTCGCCGGGTCGCCGGTGTACTCGCGGTCGGTGGTGCCGATCAGGGTGAAGTGGTTCAGGTACGGAATAGTGAAAACGATGCGCTGATCTTCGTTTTGCAGAATGTGCGCATGTTCGCCTTCGTACAGTTTCGGCACGATGATGTGGCTGCCCTGAATCAGACGGATGCCGTACGGCGATTCCATCTTCAGGTCGTCACGGATGAACTTGGCCACCCATGGGCCGGCGGCGTTCACCAGTGCTTTGGCGGTGATAGAAAACAGGCTGCCGTCGGCGCGCTCCAGATGCAGATGCCACAAACCTTTGCTGCGACGTGCGCTGACGCAACGGGTCTGGGTGTGCACATGCGCACCTTTTTCGCGGGCGGCCATAGCGTTCAGGACCACGAGGCGGGCGTCATCGACCCAGCAGTCGGAGTATTCGAAGCCTTTCTTGATTTCGCTTTTCAGCGCGCTGTCGGCGCCGAACTTCAGGCTTTTCGAACCCGGCAATTTTTCGCGCTTGCCGAGGTTGTCGTAAAGGAACAGGCCGGCACGAATCATCCACGCCGGCCGCAGGTGCGGGCGGTGTGGCAGGACGAAACGCATCGGTTTGACGATGTGCGGCGCCTTGGCCAGCAGCACTTCGCGCTCAGCCAGCGCTTCACGCACCAGACGGAATTCGTAATGCTCCAGATAGCGCAGGCCACCGTGGATCAGCTTGCTGCTGGCCGACGAGGTGTGGCTGGCCAGGTCGTCTTTTTCGCAAAGGAACACCGAAAGACCGCGACCGGCGGCATCCGCTGCGATCCCTACGCCGTTGATCCCGCCGCCAATCACGGCAACGTCATAGATCTCGGAGAGAGGGGGCGTACGCAAGGTAGAGGTGGACATCGGCGGGCCTCGGTTCTTTTGGTTTTATGTCTTGGAAATCGAACATTAATGTTCATTTGCGAAAATGGTAGCCCATAAACACGCGCACAGCCAGTCGCGTTCGATTGAAAAAACTCATCGAAGGGCGATTAAAAGAAAATTTTCGAACATGAACGCGCGCAAGGGCGCAGAAGATGTGTTGTTTGATCGATTGTTTTCGCGAGCAGGCTCGCTCCCACATTTTGCAATGCATTCCAAGAGTGGGAGCGAGCCTGCTCGCGAAAGCGTCGGTTCGGTCAGCGAGGGAGAGGAATCAGACGACTTCCAGCCGAATCTTGTGCTGACTCAGCAACTGCGCCAGCGCCGGCACCGGTTGCTGATCGGTAACCAGGCAATCGATCAGGCTGATCGGCCCCAGTCGAATCATCGCGTTACGCCCGAACTTGCTCGAGTCCGCCGCCAGAATCACCTGCCGCGCATTGGCAATGATCGCTTGGGAAACGCGAACTTCCTGATAATCGAAGTCGAGCAGGCTGCCGTCCTCATCGATCCCGCTGATGCCGACCAAGGCGAAATCGACCTTGAACTGGTTGATGAAGTCCACACTTGCCTGACCTACAACTCCGCCATCCCGCCGCACGTTGCCGCCGGTCAGCAGCACATCGAAATCATCCTTGGCGCTGAGCATCGAGGCGACGTGCAGGTTGTTGGTGATGATTTTCAGGTGGCTGTGATTGAGCAGGGCGCGGGCGATCGATTCGGTGGTGGTACCGATATTGATGAACAGCGAGGCGTGATCGGGGATTTGTGCGGCGATGGCTTCGCCGATGCGTTGCTTTTCGTCGCGCATCTGATCGGCGCGCATCGCATACGCGGTGTTTTCGACACTGGAATCGTACGCGGCGCCACCGTGGTAGCGACGCAGCAGATTGGCTTCCGCGAGCTGATTGATGTCGCGGCGGATGGTTTGCGGGGTGACAACGAACAGCGTGGCCATTTCCTCGATGCTCACATAGCCGCGTTCGCGGACCAGCTCGAGGATTTGCTGCTGACGGGGAGGCAGATTCATGGGGCTTCCTTTGGGCTGCCAAGCAAAATTTGCCCATGATGCCGCAGGAATCCGCTCCCGACCAGTTAGATGCTTATGTGTAACTCAAGGCTGGCTTATTCAGCGTCCTCACGTGCCCAGTCACGGGTGCGGCTGACGGCTTTTTTCCAGCCTTTGTAGAGTTTCTCTTTCTCGACTTCGTCCAGGCTCGGTTCGAACTCGCGCTCGATCACTGCCTTGCCGCGCAGTTCTTCCAGGCTGCCCCAGAAACCGCAGGCCAGACCGGCCAGATAAGCCGCGCCCAGTGCAGTGGTTTCGCGCATTTGCGGGCGCTCCACCTGAGTGCCGAGGATGTCGGCCTGGAACTGCATGAGGAAGTTGTTCGCCACCGCGCCGCCGTCCACACGCAGGGCCTTGAGGCGTTCGCCGGAGTCCTGTTGCATGGCGTCGAGTACGTCGCGGGTCTGGTAGGCGATCGATTCCAGCGCGGCGCGGATGATGTGATCCACGCGTACGCCGCGCGTCAGGCCGAACAGCGCGCCACGGGCATACGGGTCCCAGTACGGTGCGCCGAGACCGGTAAACGCCGGCACCAGATACACGCCGTTGCTGTCCTTGACCTTGTTGGCAAAGTATTCGGTGTCGTGGGCGTCGTTGACGATTTTCAGTTCATCGCGCAGCCATTGCACGGTCGAACCGCCGTTGAACACGGCGCCTTCCAGAGCATAAGCCACTTCGCCGCGTGGGCCGCAGGCGATGGTGGTGAGCATGCCGTGCTGGGATTTCACTGCTTTGTCGCCGGTGTTCATCAGCAGGAAGCAACCGGTGCCGTAGGTGTTTTTCGCTTGGCCCGGCTCCACACACATCTGGCCGAACAGTGCTGCCTGCTGGTCGCCGGCGATACCGCCGATGGCGATGCCGCTCTTGGTGCGACCGTAGATTTCCGAGGAGGCTTTGACTTCCGGGAGCATCTCGCGCGGGATGTCGAGGATCTCCAGCATCTTCGAATCCCACTCCAGCGAGTGAATGTTGAAGAGCATGGTGCGCGAGGCGTTGGTGTAGTCGGTGACGTGCACCTTGCCGCCGGTGAATTTCCAGATCAGCCAGCTATCGACGGTGCCGAACAGCAGCTCGCCGTTGCGCGCACGCTCGCGGCTGCCTTCGACGTTGTCGAGGATCCACTTCAGTTTGGTGCCGGAGAAGTACGGGTCGGTGACCAGGCCGGTGGTGTCGCGGATGTAGTCTTCGTGACCATCGCGCTTGAGCTGCTGGCAGATCTCGGTGCTGCGGCGGCACTGCCAGACGATCGCGTTATAGACCGGACGGCCGGTGGTCTTGTCCCAGACCACGGTGGTTTCACGCTGGTTGGTGATACCGATGGCGGCGACCTGGTCGTGATGCAGGCCGGCCTGGGCCAGCGCCTCAACCATCACAGCGCTCTGGGTGGCGAAAATTTCCATCGGGTCATGCTCGACCCAACCGGCTTGCGGGTAATGCTGAACGAATTCGCGCTGCGCGGTGCAGACCACGTTCGCGTCGCGGTCGAAGATGATCGCGCGCGAGCTGGTCGTACCCTGATCAAGGGCAATGATGTAGTTCTTGTTCTGAATGTCGGTCATGTCGATTGCCTTGGACGAAAAAAACGAGAGTGGGCCGTGGCGCAGGCTCGGATGGGCAGGAGCCGGCGCCGACTGTTTCAAGAAGTTCTTGGTTTGCCGTCAATGGCCGGTTCTGCATCCTTTGTAGCAGGTGTGGCGCCGGTCAGGTGACGGGCAATCAGCCCGCGATACCCGGCAGCGCCGAGGCAGGCACCGACAATCGGTGCAAAAATCGGAATCAGGAAGTACGGAATATCACGACCACCGGTGAAGGAAATTTCACCCCAACCGGTAAAGAAAGTCATCAGTTTCGGACCGAAGTCACGCGCAGGGTTCATCGCGAAACCGGTCAGCGGACCCATCGCACTGCCGATCACGGCAATCAGCAAACCGATCAGCAGCGGCGCCATCGGGCCGCGTGGCAGGCCGTTGTTGTCATCGGTCAGGGCCATGATCACGCCCATCAGGATCGCGGTGATGATCATCTCGACCAGAAACGCCTGGGCCGTCGACAGCACCGGGTTCGGGTAGGTAGAGAACACCGAGGCCAATTCCAGGCTGGCAGCCGAGCCACGAACCATCTGGTGGGTTTGTTCGTAATCGAAGAACAGATTGCTGTAGAGCGTGTAGACCAGCAATGCGCCGCAGAAGGCGCCGGCAATCTGCGAAAGGATGTAGAACGGCAATTTGCGCTTTTCGAAGTCAGCGAAGATTGCCAGAGCGATACTCACGGCCGGGTTCAGGTGCGCGCCGGAAACCCCGGCGGTGAGGTAGATCGCCATGCTCACGCCGACGCCCCAGATGATGCTGATCTCCCACAGGCCGAAGCTGGCGCCCGCGACTTTGAGCGCGGCGACACAACCGGTGCCGAAGAAGATCAGAAGGGCGGTGCCCAGGAATTCGGCCATGCATTGGCCGGAAAGCGATGGTTGCGGTAAAGCAGCTGTCATTGAAAACCTCGGTTCTTTTTCTTGTGTGGCGCCTTGCCAACGGAGCAGGGCGCGATCTTCACCGGGTCGGAATCCCCATTCGGTTCCCGGGTTACTGCTGGGTACTGCGCGAAGCACGATTCTTACATTATTCAGATTCGAAAAAATATAGACAAGAAACAAACCTGTCAAAGGTCGAAAGTGAACCGCCGGTCACAATAAAACTATTCGCCGTGTGAATGATCAGCGCCGCGAACGGCTTGAATGCAGCGCGAAGCCACGGGATTCGCGGCTTGGAATAGAGCCTTTTGCCCAACGATGACCTAGAATCCGCCGCAGGTTTTTCAAAGACTGCCGAACCCGGAGCTGCCATGACACCAGCGTTGGACTTGTTGAAAAAAGTTCGTGCCGAACATCGCGTGCACAGTTACGAACATGATCCGAAGGCCGCGTCCTACGGGCTGGAGGCAGCGGAGAAGCTCGGGCTCGCACCGGCGCAAGTGTTCAAAACCCTGCTGGCCGCCAGTGAAAAAGGCGAACTGCTGGTGGCCGTAGTGCCGGTCGTCGGAACGCTCGACCTCAAGGGACTGGCACACGCCGCCGGAGTGAAAAAAGCCGAAATGGCTGATCCCGCCGCCGCGCAACGCTCCACCGGCTACCTGTTGGGCGGCATCAGCCCGCTCGGGCAGAAGAAACGCCTGCGCACCTTCATCGACAATTCCGCTCAGGAGTTTGCGACTATCTATGTGAGCGCCGGGCGGCGAGGACTGGAAGTGGAGCTGGCGCCTGCGGTGCTGGCCGAGCACACCCAGGCGCAGTTCGCCGATATCGGCCGGGCGTAATAGTCGCGCCGGCTGTATGAAGAAAAAATTGCGCTTCTGTCACTGGCACTGATCCGGCCCGCCGTTGCATGCTCGGTCGACCAATTCAGGGAGAAAATCATGCAGCTTGCGTTTCATCAGGTCGACGCGTTCAGTGATCGGCCGTTCAGTGGCAACCCGGCGATGGTCTATCGGCTCGACAGCTGGCTGGCCGATGACTTGATGCAGAAGATCGCCGCCGAACACAACTTGGCGGAGACTGCGTTTCTGGTGCGCGAAGGTCAGGCCTGGCATATCCGCTGGTTCACCCCGACCACCGAAGTGCCGCTGTGCGGGCATGCGACCCTGGCCAGCGCATTTGTGCTGTTCGAAATTTATCAGGAAAGCGCCG
The DNA here is from genome assembly GCF_004307515.1 of Pseudomonas sp. Sample_14. Lineage (NCBI taxonomy): Bacteria > Pseudomonadati > Pseudomonadota > Gammaproteobacteria > Pseudomonadales > Pseudomonadaceae > Pseudomonas > Pseudomonas sp. Sample_14. Next base: position 33,784 of record NZ_RCOC01000038.1, read on the forward strand.
AGCGCATCGACTTCACCTGCAAGTCCGGCCCTTTGAGTGTCAGCCGTGAAGGCGACCGCTTGTGGCTGGATTTCCCGACCATCGTGCCGTCGGAAATCGGCGTGACGCTGGACGTCGAGCGGGCGCTCGGTGTCGAGGCGGTTGATGTGCTCGGCTCCAACGAGCTGTTCGTGGTGCTGGACTCGGAACAGGCCGTGCTCGACTGCAAACCGGACATGGCGGCGCTGGCGAAACTGCCATGGCTGGGCGCGATCGTTACTGCGCGTGGCAACCAGCATGACTTCGTCTCGCGCTATTTCGCCCCGGCCATCGGTATCAATGAAGACCCGGTGACCGGCTCGACCCATTGCAGCCTGATTCCTTACTGGGCCAAACGTCTGGGCAAATCGAACCTGACCGCGTGCCAGCGCTCGGCGCGGGGCGGGGAGTTGTTCTGTCGGCTGGAAGGTGAGCGGGTGAAGATTGGCGGCAATGCGACGCTGGTGGCCAGCGGTACCCTGTTTTTAGGCTGAGGCAATACCAACTGTGGGAGCGAGCCTGCTCGCGAAAGCGCTCTTTCAGTCAACATCTTCGGCGACTGAAACACCGCATTCGCGAGCAGGCTCGCTCCCACAATTTTTATCCAGTGCGGATTAAAGGCTGGTGCTGAATCGACGGACGCCGTTTTCCACCGCCGGAATCTGTGCCGCAGTGCTCCCCGAAGCCTGGAACAGCACCAGGTGATCCGCCGCTACGCGAATCCCGACCTGCGCGCCAACCAGATGATCGGCATGGCTGGGGAAGATCGATTCCAGTTGCGCACCGGTCGGCAGTTGCAGGCGATACAAGGTCGCCGCGCCGAGGAATGTCTTGCCGACGATCTGCGCCTTCAGTGAGCTATCCGGCGCATAAACAATGTCATCCGGACGCAACAGCACGTCCACCGCGCCGCCAATCGGCCAGGTGTAAGCACGATTACCGCGCAGTTCACCGAGTTCGGTCTGCACCGACTCCGGACTGACGAGTTGGCCGCGAATGAAATAACCCTGACCGATGAAACTGGCGACATACGGCGTCGCCGGTTCGTGGTAGAGGTTGTAGGGAGTGTCCCACTGTTCCAGCCGACCTTCCTTGAACACGCCAACGTGATCGCTGACGGCGAAGGCTTCTTCCTGATCGTGGGTGACCAGAATCGCACTGGTACCACGGGCCTTGAGGATGTCGCGCACCTCATGGCTGAGCTTGCGGCGCAGTTCGCCATCGAGGTTGGAGAACGGCTCGTCGAGCAGCAGCAACTGCGGTTCCGGCGCCAGGGCGCGGGCGAGGGCGACACGCTGTTGCTGACCGCCGGACAGCTCGTGCGGAAAGCGCTTGCCGAGGTTTTTCAGATTGACCAGTTCCAGCAATTCTTCGACCACGCGCGCCTTGTTCGGGTGCTTGCGGATGCCGAAGGCGATGTTGTCGGCCACGCTCAGGTGCGGGAACAGTGCGTAGTCCTGGAACACCATGCCGATCCGGCGTTTCTCTGGCGCCAGGGTGAAACCGGCGCTGGAAAGGGTTTCGCCACCGAGGGTGATTTCGCCTTCGTGCACCGGTTCGAAACCGGCGATCGCGCGCAGGGTGGTGGTCTTGCCGCAGCCGGACGAGCCGAGCAGGCAGCCGATGTCGCCGGCGTTGAGGTGCAGATTGAGGTTCTGCACCACGCGTTGATCTTGATAGCCGCAAGCGAGGTTGCGCAGGTTCAGCAGTAATTCATGGCTCATGCGTGGTGATATGCCGGTTCGACGAGGAACTCGAGCAGGGCCTTCTGTGCGTGGAGACGGTTTTCTGCCTGATCCCAGGCCACGGAGCGCGGGTCATCGAGCAGGTCGAGACTGATTTCTTCGCCACGGTGCGCCGGCAGGCAGTGCATGAACAGCACGTCCTCGGCAGCGAGGTCGAGCAGGGCACGGTTGACCTGAAACGGCGCGAACAGCTTGAGGCGCTTGGCAGTTTCCTCTTCCTGACCCATCGAAGTCCAGACGTCGGTGCTGACCAGATGCGCGCCACGCACGGCGTCTTGCGGATCGCGGACGATGGTCACGCGATCACCAGCCTGGGCGACGAACTCCGGGTTCGGCTCGTAGCCTTCCGGGCAGGCAACGCGCAATTGGAAGTCGAACTGGATCGCCGCTTCTATATAGCTGTTGCACATGTTGTTGCCGTCACCGATCCAGGCCACGGTCTTGCCCTGGATCGAGCCACGGTGTTCGAGGAAGGTCTGCATGTCGGCGAGCAACTGGCACGGGTGCAGATCATCGGACAGGCCGTTGATCACCGGCACCCGCGAGTTGGCGGCGAATTCGGTGAGGGTGCTATGGGCGAAGGTGCGGATCATCACCGCATCGAGCATGCTCGACATGACGATGGCGCAGTCGCTGATCGGCTCGCCACGGCCCAGTTGAGTGTCGCGCGGGGACAGGAAGATTGCCTGGCCGCCGAGCTGGATCATGCCGGCCTCGAAGGAGATCCGGGTACGGGTCGAGGATTTTTCGAAGATCATCCCCAGCACGCGGTTTTTCAGAGGCTCGAACAGTACGCCGCGGTTACGCAGGTCCTTGAGCTCAACGCCTCGACGGATCACGCTGACCAGCTCTTCGGGCGTGCAATCCATCAGGGAGAGAAAGTGCCTTGCGCTCATCATTGACTACCTTTTTGCTACAGACCGCAGATGCTCAAAGCCTTGTTTAACGGAACAACGGGCGAGACCTGCGGCGTAAGCCGCACGGGGCGACGAAATAGGGGAAGGCGCGATATTGACACTAAATGTCGCGTTTTTCCAATAGGGTACTTTTGTCAGCGGGATTCGGAGCGCGGACCGAGCATTTCGATCACGCATGTTGAAGCCGGATTCAGTACAGCGGTGAGCCTCTTTGTACACTGGCGCCGCAGCGCTTGGCAATGCGCCGCGACGGCAACGCAGCGGTCCTGGTCGGTTTACGAACGCGGCGCCACCGATTCGCTTGGTCGGATGTTCAGACTGAAACATTTGCTAAAGCAAAGTGCTGGGTTATAAATAAGTTTCGAGCGACGCAGGAAGCCTCCGCATGGAATCGAAAGAACAACTGTTAATGGAGCTGCTGGGCCACACGGCTCGCTCCCTGACCCATCTCACCGCGTCAGTTACCTCGATGTCTTTCGAGTTGCTGCGCAGTGACGACGAAGTGGTCAAATCCGCCGGTCGGCACATGATCGATCGCATGGCCACCATCAGCGCCGGGCTCGATGAGCACTGGCGATTGATCGGCGAGCTCACCGGCGTCCACGTCGCCCATGAGCAGATCGAAACGATTCAGGAAATCCAGCTGGCGGCACCGCCGCAGTTGCCGCCGAACTGATCGCGGCGATTTATCGGCTGTCCTGATAACCGTCGATTCACAAGACGAACGTCGCTGGCGCCGCCTCTGCGCACGGGCCATAGTTTTGTTCCCGCGGGCGTGATTGCCTGCTCCCGAACAAGACAGAGACTGGCCATGACCAAGACTCTTCACCACCGTGCATGCCACCTGTGCGAAGCCATTTGCGGCCTGACCATCGAAACCACGGAAACCGGTGGCAACGTCGCGATCACCTCGATCAAGGGTGATGCCCTCGACACCTTCAGCCGCGGCCATATCTGCCCGAAAGCCGTGGCCCTGCAAGATATCCAGAACGATCCCGATCGCCTGCGTCAGCCGATGCGCCGCGTCGGCAGCGAATGGCTGCCGATCGAGTGGGACGAGGCGTTTGCGCTGGTGGCCGAGAAACTGGCGGCGATTCAGGAACGTCACGGGCAGAACGCCGTTGCGGTGTATCAGGGCAATCCGAGCGTGCACAACTACGGCCTGATGACCCACAGCAATTACTTCCTGGGGTTGCTGAAAACCCGCAATCGCTACTCGGCAACGTCGGTCGATCAACTGCCGCACCACCTCAGCAGCTACCTGATGTACGGCCACGGTTTGCTGTTACCGATTCCCGATATCGATCACACCGACTTCATGCTGATCCTCGGCGGCAATCCGCTCGCGTCCAACGGCAGCATCATGACCGTGCCGGATGTCGAGAAGCGCCTGAAGGCGATTCAGGCGCGCGGCGGCAAAGTGGTGGTAGTCGATCCGCGCCGCAGCGAAACCGCAGCGATGGCTGATCAGCACGTGTTCGTCCGCCCGGGCGGCGATGCGGCGCTGTTGTTCGGCATGCTCAATACGCTGTTCAGCGAAGGCCTGACCCGCGACAGCCATTTGCCGGTCGATGGCCTCGACGAGGTGCGCAACGCCGTGGCTGCGTTTAGCGCCGAAGCGATGAGCCCGCTATGCGCAGTGCCTGCCGAACAGATTCGCCAACTGGCGCGCGACTTCGCTGCCGCACCGAGTGCGGTCTGCTATGGGCGCATGGGCGTCTCGACCCAGGCCTTCGGCACCCTCTGTCACTGGGTGGTGCAGTTGATCAATCTGGTCACCGGCAATCTCGACCGCGTTGGCGGTGCTCTTTGCACCGAGCCGGCGGTGGATCTGGTGGCGTCGACCTCGGGCGGGCATTTCAACAAATGGCAGAGCCGGGTTTCCGGGCGTCCTGAATACGGCGGCGAGTTGCCGGTCTCGGCACTGGCCGAAGAGATGCTCACGGAGGGCGAGGGGCAGATCCGCGCGCTGATCACTGTGGCCGGCAACCCGGTGTTGTCGACACCCAACGGCCGGCAGCTGGAGCAGGCGCTGGACGGCCTCGACTTCATGCTCAGCATCGACCTGTACATCAACGAAACCACGCGCTATGCCGATCTGATCCTGCCGTCGACCTCGGCGCTGGAAAACGATCACTACGACACCACGTTCAATCTGTTCGCGGTGCGTAACGTCACCCGCTTCAATCGCGCCATCCTCGCCAAGCCCGAGGGGGCTTTGCATGATTGGGAGATCTTCGTCGGGCTGGCCAAGGCCTTCGCCGAGAAAACCGGTAAAGAACTGAAACCGACGATGCCGCCGGCGAAGATGATCGACATGGGCCTGCGCATGGGCCGCTACGGCGATGCGTCCGAGCACAAGCTGTCGCTGGCGACGCTGTTCGATCATCCGCACGGCATTGATCTGGGGGCGCTGAAGCCGAATCTGGCGTCACGTCTGAAAACGCCGAATCAGCGTATCCAGGCCGCACCGCCGGAAATTCTCGCCGACCTCGCACGCTTTGCCGCGTTGCAGGCGCCGGCAGCCGATGAATTGTTGATGATCGGCCGCCGCCATGTGCGCAGCAACAATTCGTGGATGCACAATTTCCATCGACTGGTGAAAGGCAAGCCACGGCATCAGTTGCTGATGCACCCGGATGACCTGGCCAGCCGTGGTCTGGCCGACGGGCAACGGGTTCGGGTGAGTTCGCGGGTCGGACAGATCGAGGTAGAAGTGCTCGCCAGTCTCGACATGATGAAAGGCGTGGTCAGCCTGCCGCACGGCTGGGGCCATGCGCGCCCGGGCGTGCAGATGGCGATCGCCAGCGGCCAGCCGGGATCGAGCGCCAACGACCTGACCGACGAGTGCCAGCTCGACGAACTGTCGGGCAACGCGGCGTTGAACGGTGTGCCGGTGACGGTGGCGGCGGCTTGAGCGGGTCTGTCGGGGAGACCGAGCATGGCGCTCGGGATTCCGTTACAATGCGCCACCGTGCCGACCCCTGAGTCGGAAAGTTCAGCCGAGGTGCTCCATGGATATCATCGAAACGATTAAAGAGCAGATTGCCAACAACACCATTCTGCTTTACATGAAAGGCTCGCCGAATGCCCCGCAGTGCGGCTTCTCCGCGAAAGCTGCGCAAGCCGTGATGGCCTGTGGTGAAAAGTTCGCGTACGTGGACATCCTGCAGAACCCGGAAATCCGCGCCAACCTGCCAAAGTACGCCAACTGGCCGACTTTCCCGCAACTGTGGGTCGGCGGTGAGCTGGTCGGCGGCAGCGACATCATGACCGAGATGGCTGCAGACGGTTCGCTGCAAAGCACCATCAAGGCGGCTGTGGAAGCGGCAGCGGCGAACAAGTCCGAAGCCTGATTCTACTTTCATAGAGTTTC
>NZ_RCOC01000038.1:39939-75601 GCF_004307515.1 Pseudomonas sp. Sample_14
GTTTCACTCGACAGCTCCTACTCTTCGCCCATTTGCGACTGCAGATAGTTTTCCAGGCCGATCTTGTCGATCAGGCCGAGCTGGGTTTCCAGCCAGTCGATGTGTTCTTCTTCCGACTCGAGAATGTCTTCGAGCAGTTCACGGCTGCCGAAGTCGCCAACGGTTTCGCAATGGGCGATGGCGGCTTTCAGGTCGGCGTGGCCGGTCTTCTCGATGCGCAGGTCGCATTCGAGCATCTCGCGGGTGTGCTCGCCGACGTGCAGCTTGCCCAGGTCCTGAACGTTCGGCAGGCCTTCAAGGAACAGGATGCGCTTGATCAGCTTGTCCGCGTGTTTCATCTCGTCGATGGATTCGTGGTATTCGTGCTTGCCGAGCTTGTTCAGACCCCAATCTTCATACATGCGCGCATGCAGGAAGTACTGATTGATCGCGACCAGCTCATTGGCGAGGATCTTGTTGAGATGCTGGATGACTGTAATGTCGCCTTTCATGATCGGAGTCCTGCCCTGTAATAACCGTATATAAGGCGGAGTTTGAGCTTGGCAGTTATAAGTGTCAAACCTAAGTTATTGAATAATAAATGAAAATTAATCGGAATAAGAATGTTTGTGTTCCGCGTCTGGACGCTAAGCAATTGATTTTCAGGCATAAAAAAACCGGACATCTAGTCCGGTTCTTTGAAATGGGGCATTTACGCAGCAGTAAATTCTACCGGGTAAGGGATCGCGGCCTGGGCGGTTTGCAGCTTGGTCAGGGTTTCGCGCACCACTTCCTTGGCAAGGCAGGCGCATTTGCCACACTGGCTGGCGACGCCGGTGGCCTGGCGAACTTCTTTGTAGCTGCAGCAACCTTCATAGATCGCTTCGCGGATCTGTCCGTCGGTGACGCCAGTGCAGAGGCAAACATACATAAGTAAGAACCGTCGCTGGTTGTGACTCAATTGCGATGGATCTTAATGTTAACGAGAATGATTGTCAAAGTGCTTTCGGAACGCTTCCCAGCCAATTTCCCAGCGACTGACGAACGGTATTTTCCAAATGCTCGTCTGACCCCATGAATACGCAGTGGATAACCGAACAGGGAAAATCCGTTACGGACAGGCCAAACACGCAGTGTATGATGGTCGTCCCTTGCGAAGAGGGTTCGTGTCACAGGGCTGTCGCCTGAGGGTGACAGGCTGGCCCGGACCCTGAACTTCAAGTTTCTACACCAGGAGATATCAATGAGCGTACTCGTAGGCAAACAAGCCCCAGACTTCACCGTCCCGGCCGTACTCGGCAATGGCGAGATCGTTGACAGCTTCACCCTGTCCTCGGCCATCAAAGGCAAATACGGCCTGGTGTTCTTCTACCCGCTGGACTTCACCTTCGTCTGCCCGTCCGAGCTGATCGCTCTGGACAACCGCATGGCTGACTTCAAGGCGCGCAACGTTGAAGTGATCGCTGTGTCGATCGACTCGCACTTCACCCACAACGCCTGGCGCAACACTCCAGTGAACAATGGCGGCATCGGCCAGGTGAAATACACCATGGCTGCCGACATGAAGCACGACATCGCCAAGGCATACGACGTTGAATCCGAAGGCGGCGTGGCTTTCCGTGGCGCGTTCCTGATCGACGACAAAGGCGTGGTTCGCTCGCAGATCATCAACGACCTGCCACTGGGCCGTAACATGGAAGAGCTGATCCGTCTGGTCGACGCGCTGCAATTCCACGAAGAGCACGGCGAAGTCTGCCCGGCCAACTGGAAGAAAGGCGACAAAGGCATGAACGCTTCGCCGGAAGGCGTTGCGGCTTACCTGACCGAGAACGCTGCGGCCCTGTAAGGCGCAACGTCGAGGTACAAAAAAACCGGCCCATGTGGCCGGTTTTTTCATGCGCGGGATTTGTTCGCCGACGATCAGTCGTCGAAGTCTTCCCAGCCGCCCATCTGCTTCCAGCGATTGACGATGCCGCAGAACAGCTCAGCTGTCTTTTCGGTGTCGTAACGCGCCGAGTGTGCTTCACGACCGTCGAAATCGATGCCGGCCGCCTGACAGGCTTTCGCCAGCACGGTCTGACCATACGCCAGACCCGCCAGGGTCGCGGTGTCGAAACTGGAGAACGGGTGGAACGGGTTGCGCTTCATGTCCAGGCGCGCAACTGCTGCATTGAGGAAGCCCAGGTCGAAACTGCTGTTGTGCCCGACCAGAATTGCCCGCTTGCAGCCGTTGGCTTTCAGCGCCTTGCGGATGCCACGGAAGATGTCGGTCAGCGCGGTTTCTTCGCTGACGGCCATGCGCAGCGGGTGATCGAGCTTGATCCCGGTGAACTCCAACGCTGCCGCTTCAACGTTGGCGCCTTCGAATGGCTCGACGCGGAAGAAGTAGGTGTGATCCGGGTAGACGAAACCCTTTTCATCCATGGCGATGGTGGTCGCGGCAATCTCCAGCAAGGCATCGGTGGCTGCGTTGAAGCCACCGGTTTCTACGTCGACGACAACCGGCAGGTAGCCGCGAAAACGCGCTGCCATCGGATGACGGGAACCGCCGCCGCCACCTTGACCGTCCAGTTCATCGTCGAAATTGTCTTCACTCACGCGTGTTCCTCCAGCAGGCGCCAGCGCAGTTTTTCACCGGCGCGCAGCGGGATAACGGTCAGCTCGCCAAATGGCAGACTGGTCGGGGCGGTCCATTCTTCACGGACCAGGGTGATGCGATCGGTATTTGCCGGCAGGCCGTAGAAACGCGGGCCGTTGAGGCTGGCGAAGGCTTCGAGCTTGTCCAGCGCGTTACGCTGTTCGAACGCTTCGGCATACATCTCGATGGCGGCGTAAGCGGTGTAGCAACCGGCACAACCGCAGGCGGCTTCCTTGGCGTGCTGGGCGTGGGGCGCCGAGTCGGTGCCGAGGAAGAACTTGGCGCTGCCGCTGGTGGCGGCGTCGAGCAAGGCTTCCTGATGGGTGTTGCGCTTGAGAATCGGCAAGCAGTAGAAGTGCGGCCGAATCCCGCCGACCAGCATGTGGTTGCGGTTGTACAGCAGGTGATGCGCGGTGATGGTCGCGCCGACGTTGGCCGAAGCCTCGTTGACGAACTGCACGGCGTCGCCGGTGGTGATGTGTTCGAACACCACTTTCAGCGTCGGGAAACGCTCGACCACGCGGCGCATGTGCTCGTCGATGAAAATCTTTTCGCGGTCGAATACATCGACGTCGCCACGGGTGACTTCACCGTGGATCAACAGCGGCATGCCGACTTCGGCCATGGCTTCCAGCGCCGGGAAGATCTTGTCGATGCTGGTCACGCCGGAATCGGAGTTGGTGGTCGCGCCGGCCGGGTACAGCTTGGCGGCGTAGACGAAACCGCTGGCCTTGGCCTGACGAATTTCTTCCGGTTGGGTGCGGTCGGTGAGGTACAGCACCATCAACGGCTCGAACTGACTGCCGGCCGGGCGGGCAGCGAGAATGCGCTGACGATAGCCGTCGGCTTCAGCGGCGTTGCGCACCGGCGGTACCAGGTTCGGCATGATGATCGCGCGCCCGAAGGTGCGGGCCACATCGGCAACGGTATTGGTCAACACGGCACCATCGCGAAGATGAATGTGCCAGTCGTCGGGACGCAGCAGGGTCAGGCGGTCGGACATGAGGGGATTCCAGGCGGGTCAAACTGAGGCGAATGCTACCGGAAAAGACTCTTGCAGGCACCCGCTATCAAGTTTTGCCACACGCGTCCGATATCCCGGAGGTATGCCGTAAACATTGTGTGAATCGGTGTTTGTGTTTCACAAGCCAATGGAGCCTCCCGTGCGCCAGCGTTATTTAGCCCTGCTCAGTGTGTTTGCCAGCCTTCCCGCGATGGCGCTGACTTACCAGACCCGTCTGGAGAACATTGAGTGGACGGTCGCCGGCGACCAGTTCGAATGCCGCCTGACCCAGCCGATCACCGATTTCGGCTCGGGCGAGTTCGTGCGCAAGGCCGGTGAGCAGGCGATCTTTCGCCTGAACGCCTACAACGCCATGCTCGGCGGCGGTTCGGCGACCTTGCTCGCTGCCGCTGCACCCTGGCAGCCAGGGCGTGGCGACATCAATCTGGGCTCTGTGCGTCTGGGCAGCGGCACCGTGTTGTTCAACAGCTCGCAATCCCAGGCCGGGGGATTGATCAGCGGTCTGCTGGACGGTCGCAGCCCGGTGGTACGCCGTGCGTCTGGCGATGGCCGCGTCTCCGAAGTGCGTTTGTTGCCGGTGAAATTCAGCAAGGCGTTCAACGACTATCAAGGCTGTGTGGCGAAATTGCTGCCGCAGAATTTCGACCAGATCAAGCAGTCGCAGATCGGCTTCCCCGGCGAAGGCGTTGAGCTGGACCCAGCTGCCAAGGCCAAGCTGCAAGTGATGCTCGAATACATGAAGGCCGACCCGACGGTGAACCACATCGACCTCGACGGCCATTCCGACAACAGCGGCAATCGTCTGACCAACCGCGAATTGTCGCGCCGCCGCGCGCTGGCGGTGGTGGATTTCTTCAAGGCCAACGGCATTCAGGAATCGCAGATCACCGTGCGTTTCCACGGCGAGCAGTATCCGATCGTGCCCAACACCAGCAAGGCCAATCGTGCGAAGAACCGTCGGGTCAACGTGAAACTGTCGCGCGTCGCACCGACTACCGCCCCGGCTCCGGCGCCGCAAGCGAGTACGCCGGCCACGGCCGCAACGACTTCCTGACTCGCCGGTCATCGTCGCGCTCTCGACAGATTCTGTCGCTTTGTCGTCTTAAGCTGTCGCGCCTCTGTAAATTATCGCGTTTGAGCGGTAGACTCCCCGGCTTTCCGTAGAACCCCGTGGAGTGATGGCATGGCGGACGTAAACAAGGTCGTTCTGGCGTATTCCGGCGGCCTGGACACTTCGGTGATCCTCAAGTGGCTGCAGGATACTTATAACTGTGAAGTGGTGACCTTCACCGCTGATCTTGGTCAAGGCGAAGAGGTCGAGCCGGCCCGCGCCAAGGCTCAGGCCATGGGCGTCAAAGAAATCTACATCGACGACCTGCGCGAAGAATTCGTGCGTGATTTCGTGTTCCCGATGTTCCGCGCCAACACCGTTTACGAAGGCGAGTACCTGCTGGGTACTTCCATCGCCCGTCCGCTGATCGCCAAGCGCCTGATCGAAATCGCCAACGAAACCGGCGCCGACGCCATTTCCCATGGCGCCACCGGCAAGGGCAACGACCAGGTGCGTTTCGAACTGGGCGCCTACGCGCTCAAGCCAGGCGTAAAAGTTATTGCCCCTTGGCGCGAGTGGGACCTGCTGTCCCGCGAGAAGCTGATGGACTACGCCGAGAAGCACGCGATCCCGATCGAACGCCACGGCAAGAAAAAATCTCCGTACTCGATGGACGCCAACCTGCTGCACATCTCTTATGAAGGCGGCGTGCTGGAAGATACCTGGACCGAGCACGAAGAAGACATGTGGCGCTGGACCGTCTCCCCGGAGAAGGCTCCCGACACCCCGCAATACCTGGAACTGACCTACCGCAACGGCGACATCGTCGCACTGGACGGCGTCGAAATGACCCCGGCCACCGTACTGGCGACGCTGAACAGGATCGGCGGCGAGCACGGCATCGGTCGTCTCGACATCGTCGAAAACCGTTATGTCGGCATGAAGTCCCGCGGCTGCTACGAAACCCCGGGCGGCACCATCATGCTGCGCGCGCACCGCGCCATCGAATCGATCACTCTGGACCGCGAAGTCGCTCACCTCAAAGACGAGCTGATGCCCAAGTACGCCAGCCTGATCTACACCGGTTACTGGTGGAGCCCTGAGCGTCTGATGCTGCAACAGATGATCGATGCTTCGCAGGTCAACGTGAACGGCGTAGTGCGCCTGAAGCTGTACAAGGGCAACGTCATCGTCACCGGTCGCAAGTCCGACGATTCGCTGTTCGACGCCAACATCGCCACCTTCGAAGAAGATGGCGGCGCTTACAACCAGGCCGACGCGGCGGGCTTCATCAAGCTCAACGCGCTGCGCATGCGCATTGCTGCCAACAAGGGCCGCAAGTTGTTCTAAGCGGCTCAGACCCACGCGCAATAAAAAAGGCGGCCAGTTCAGGGCCGCCTTTTTTTTCGGAATTTTCATCGGGTTCATCAAGCCGTTTCTCTTGTCTGCCCGCTTGCGGGATGTGCCACGCCTGTCAGCTGGTTCGCCCCAGCAGGGTAACTGTCTGTGTGCACAGGTTGTAAACGACACACAGTGTTGCACCTGAGCTTTTCTTCGCCTGTTTGATCTGTTGCAGCGAAGTATGCGCCAGAGAGTCCGAAACATGATTCGACAGAAAAACCAGCACTCGCGGATTTTTTTTACCGGCGCTCCGAAGAGTGTCGAGAATCGCATCGAACTCCCTGGACGCATCAACGTCCCGGGCGTCGATGATGTTCAGTTCGCTTATCAGCGGTGACAGTTTGATCGTCTGCACCACGGGGTTCGCTTGGCCATCGATATCGGTTGGTGGGTCAGGCGCGTTGTGAATCCTGCATGGACGCTGGAATCCGCCGCTCCCAGTGTTGCTGGACACGACGCAGCTGGTTATCTCGAAAGCGCACGATCCATCGGTTTTTCGCAACGGTACTTTTCGTTCGCTGTCGCGTTCCGAATGTTCAGCCGCCTTCAGGAAATTTTTGTCCTTGCCGAAATCCGAGGGCGAGTAGAGTGAGCGGTGGTTGAAGTTCAGCGTGATAAAAAAAAGAAATAACAAGTAAAACGGAAAGCTGATCAGAAACCAGACATAAATCTCCCGGTCCTTGTTGTCGAGAAACGGCAGCGATACCGCCGCTGAAGTTTCCGAGATAATGGCGAATATCGCGATGACGGTCATTGGGTTAGTGATCTTTTTCGTTATCTTGAGCATGATTCAAGTTCTATGCTGTTTGTTTGAGGTTGAATATTTCTATATATAGCAAAAGCCTTCATTGGAGTTTCAGGCTGTTGTTTCAAGTTTTATAGAAGGGCTGCCGGTGCGTCGAATATGCAGTAGCGGCGGTTCGTTACGTCATATGTCGAATCGGCAGCCGGCAAAAGTGGTCCAGGAAATTTCAGATGGCTCGATTGGAATTCGCAGCTGCGTAGGACGTGTGCGCAGTAAACGGAAATTCGCTGCGGTCTTGAAGGACGGGAAGCAGTTGCGATGGATGCGACGGGACCTATTTGTGGGAATTATCCTCAATGCCTGTAGGGAATGTCTCTCGATGCAAATGCGTGTAAAAGTTGCCATCCCTTGAAGCAATTGACTGGGATATCGTGCGTGTTCTAAAAATTCGAACAGCGAAAACTGGACTTGCCCATGAATAAAGTGCTGATCGTGGATGACCACCCCGTCATTCGACTTGCGGTACGTATGCTGATGGAACGGCATGGCTACGAAGTCATTGCAGAAACGGATAATGGCGTTGATGCACTACAAATTGCTCGTGAACAAATACCGGACCTTGTCATTCTGGATATTGGAATACCCAAACTCGATGGACTGGAAGTTATTGCTCGCCTGACTTCCACCGCCATGCCGGTGAAAGTGCTGGTGCTGACTTCCCAGGCTCCCGGACATTTTTCAATGCGTTGCATGCAATCGGGTGCAGCGGGTTATGTGTGCAAGCAGCAGGATCTGACCGAACTGCTGAGTGCGATCAAGGCAGTTCTGTCCGGCTACAGCTATTTCCCCAATCAGGCCCTGCACACTGTGCGTACCAGTCTGGGCAATGCGAGTGAGGCGGACATGGTTGATCGTCTGTCCGGGCGGGAAATGATGGTGTTGCAGCAATTGGCGCGCGGCAAGACCAACAAGGAAATCGCCGACGGCATGTTTTTGAGCAACAAGACTGTAAGCACTTACAAGACTCGCCTGTTGCTGAAACTCAATGCGCGGTCTCTGGTTGATCTGATCGAGTTGGCGCAGCGCAACGGCCTGGTTTGAACGATTCGACAGCTGAGACCGTCATGGGCCGATCAAGCTCGGTTGTCGCAGAAAATGAAAAGCCTCCGCTTCGGGAGGCCTTCAGGTATCACAGATCAAAATCGTAATCGGCCAATTGCCTTTGCAGTCGGCGCTCCTCAAGCAGGTTGTCGATTGTGCGACGCTTGCTGAGGTTGGTCTTCGCCACCTCGACCACCGGTTCGATCTCATCGGCCTCGACGGCAATAAAATCTTCTTCTACATCCAGTTGCTCTTTGTCGGTACTCATGAAGTCAACTCCCGGCTAAGACTGCCTTTGGCGCTCCTTATATCGACATTACTGCGGCGGGTAAAAAAGATTTTTTCAATCGATGGATACGAAAAACCGATGACGGCTCAATCGTCAGAAGTTTTATGTTTGTATTCGCACAGATCTTCGATGCGGCAGCTGCCACAGCGCGGTTTACGCGCCAGGCAAACATAGCGGCCATGCAAAATCAGCCAGTGATGGGAGTCGAGCAGGAATTCTTTCGGTACAAACTTCATCAGCTTCATTTCAACTTCCACCACATTTTTCCCGGGCGCGATGCCGGTGCGATTGCTGACGCGGAAAATGTGCGTGTCGACCGCCATGGTCAATTGACGGAAAGCGGTGTTGAGCACCACGTTGGCGGTCTTGCGCCCGACGCCGGGCAAGGCTTCCAGTTCTTCTCGGGTTTGCGGAACTTCGCCGCCGTGGCGTTCAACCAGCAAACGGCAGGTTTCAATGACGTTCTTCGCTTTGCTGTTGTAGAGGCCAATGGTCTTGATGTACTCCGACAGCCCCTCTACACCCAGCGCATGAATCGCGGCGGGTGTATTGGCGACGGGAAAGAGTTTGGCCGTCGCCTTGTTGACCCCGACATCGGTGGACTGCGCCGAAAGAATCACCGCAATCAGCAGCTCGAACGGCGAAGAGTAGGCCAGTTCGGTTTTCGGCTCGGGATTGTCTTCGTGCAGTCGGCGAAATATCTCAAGACGTTTTGCAGCATTCATGGGCGATGCGTTTCCTTGATGACAGAGTTGCGGGGTGTCCACGCTTGACGTACGGCGAGAAGCAGGCCCAGTAAAACCAAAGCGCCGGGGACCAGCGTAAACAGCTGCAGCCCATCGGGGAACAAAACCAGACCTTGCCAATGCTCCGAAAGGCCTCGGCCAAGGCTGCCATAACCGATGATCTCGCGCAGCCCGCCGACCACCAGCATGAGCGCGCCGAACAAGGCGCAGCGTTTTAAGCTGACAGCGACGGGCTCGCGGAAGGCACCGTGGTATTCAAGCACGACGCAGTGCAAGGCGATCAGCCCTATGTAGAGCTCAGACGTCTGCTGCCATGACAAAAGCCAGCGTTGCGCCATGATGTTTGCGCAACTGGTCAGCGTCGCGGCAAGTATCAGGCTGGCTAGCAACGCACGGGTGCCCGTCAGGCGTTCGCGCAGCGGCGACATGCAAACGGCAAAAACGCCGAGCACCGCGCCGAGCATCAAGGTTATCCCCAGTGCAGCGCTGAGTGTTTGTGTGGCGCCCAATAGCGGCACCAGCATCAATAAACCTACCGTGCGTTTCATGAGCCAGTTCCTAACAGCAACGCCCGATGCTCATCGAAATAACGCAGTGCGTCATGAATCGCGTTGATGGCGGCACGGGAGGTAATGGTCGCGCCAGCGATTTGATCGAACTGCCCCTGATCCTTTTTCAGCGCCCAACCGGCGTCTGTCGGCTCAGTGCGGGATTTGCCGAGGAAGGTCTGAAGCCAGGCATTCGGCCATTCACCGATGTGACCACCCAATCCCGGCGTTTCGCGCTGCTCAAGGGTTTTCACGCCTAGAACTCTGCCGTTTGCATCGATGGCTATCAGCAGTTCCAGAGTGCCTGCGTAACCTTCGCTGCGACTGCGCAACAGCACCGCAACTGTCTGTCCGGAGCGGGTCGCTCGATAGCCGCCTGACAGCGTGCTATGGCGCAAAACAGGCTCGGCGAGCGTCAGCGGTTGCTCCAGCGGCTGATTGTCGTAGAGCGCTGCAGGCATGACATCGAGCAATTGGCGGCTGGCGAGCAAGCGCTGCTCGCTGGCAATCTGCGGTGCACTGCTGCGCTGCAGCACGTATGTCGCGCTCACGCCAACGAGAGCCAGCAGTACAACCGTCACGACACTCACCGAGCGGTTCATGTGCTCACCGGCAGATGGCGGCTGGCGGCGAAGCGCTCCAGCGTCGGCACCAGCAGATTCATCAGCAATACCGCAAACGCGACGCCGTCCGGGTATCCGCCCCATGTGCGAATCAGGTACGTGAGCAGGCCGACCCCGACGCCAAACAACAGGCGGGCGAGGGCGCTTTTCGCGCCGGACACAGGTTCTGTCACGATAAAAAATGCACCGAGCATGGTCGCGCCGCTGAGCAGATGAAACAGCGGCGAACCATGGGAATCCGACCCCGAGCCGTTCCAGCACAACAGGCTGATGAGGAACAGACTGGCGAGCATCCCCACCGGCGCATGCCAGGAAAAGATCCGCCGCTGCAACAGCCACAGACCGCCGAGCAGAAACGCCAGATTCACCCATTCCACACCGCGCCCGCCGAAACGGCCGAAGGCCGGGTTGCTGGCGAACAGCTCATCGATGGTCAGGCTTTTATTGATGCGCAGACTGTCCAGTGCCGTGGCCTGCGCCCAGGCGTCCGGTGCTGGAGTCGGGTTGAAAACCTGATGCAACGCCGAGAGGAAATCGAGGCCATGACCGGGCCAATGGGTCATCGCTTGCGGAAACAGCACCATGCTCAGGGCAAAGCCAAGCATCGCCGGGTTGAACGGATTTCTGCCGACGCCGCCATACAGGTGCTTGCCGAACAACAAGCCTGAAGCGGTCGCCGTGACCGTCAGCCACCAAGGGCAATAAGCCGGCAGCGCAACGGCCAGCAACATTGCACTGACCAGCGCGCTGCCATCACGCAGTGCCGCTTGCACCGCTTGCCGACGCAAATGGGCGACCCCGGCTTCGACGAGCAAAGCACTGGCAACCGCCAACAGCAGATTGATCAACACGCCCCAGCCATACAACCAGAACAAAGCGAGCAGCCCCGGCAGCGCTGCGAGCAGCACGGTATTCATCGCCTGTTGCAGGCGATCGTCCGCTGCCTCAAGGGGTGGCATGGTCTTGCACCCGGCGCTCGGCGTCAGTCACGGCTTGCTCCAGTGCTGCGATCTGCTCCGGCGCAGCCTCCGCTGCCTGGGCTTTTTTCAACTCGGCGCGGCGCATGGCCAGTTGAATCTTCGCCCGTTTCAACTCCGCGTCGTTGCTCGGAGCAGGGACGGCGGGAATCACCGGTTGGCTGCTTTCCAGATTCGCCAGCGCGTGCTCGGCGGCTTCGAATTGTTGCTGCAGGACGATCAATTGCGACTGCTGCTCGAATGTCGGCGGATGACCGAAGGCTTTCAGCGATTTGTGCAGTTGCGCTCGACTCATCGCCACATCGACCTTGGCCTTCTTCAGCGCCGCATCGGCGTTCGCGGCTTTTTGCGCACGCACCCGCTCCAGCGCAGCCTGCACCGGGTCGGCGGTCGAGACTTGCGGTTGTGCCGCACGCGCGGCTCGCGCTTCACGTTCGGCCTGCTTTTGCTGTTCTTCACGCAGCAGGCGCTGGTTGCGGCGCTCGAAACGCTGGCGCGCGTGGTCACGTTTGATCGCGCGGGCGCGCTGTTCTTCAAGATCGAATGCGAGACCGCCAACCACTGGGATCGTGTTCGCAGGCAAAGGATGCATTTCGATGCAGTCGACCGGGCACGGCGCAACGCACAGATCACAACCGGTGCACTCGTCGATCAGCACCGTGTGCATGAGTTTTGCCGCGCCGACGATGGCGTCGACCGGGCAGGCCTGAATGCACTTGGTGCAGCCGATGCATTCGGCCTCGCGGATGAAGGCGACTTGCGGCGGTGCCGGGCCACGGCTGATGTCCAGCTCCAGGACCGGTATTTTCAACAGCTCGGCCAGGGCAGCGATGGTTTCTTCGCCGCCCGGCGGGCACTTGTTGATCGGCTCACCGTCAACAATGCCTTGCGCATAGGGTTTGCATCCGGGATGGCCGCACTTGCCGCATTGGGTCTGCGGCAGCAGGGCATCGATGCGTTGAAGCAGACTCATGTTTTGATCAATCCACTGAATCCGAGAAAAATCACTGCGATCAGTCCGGCGCTGATCAGATCGATCGGCAGGCCGCGAAAGGGCAGGGGAATATCGTTGTCGACCGTGCGCTCGCGCAGATCGCAGAACACGCTCAACACCAGCCAGAAACCCAGCCCGGCGCCGAAACTCAATGCTGTCGCGTGCAGCAGGCCTTGATCATTTTGCGCATTGATCAACGCCAGCCCGAGTACGCCGGCATTGCCGAGCAGCAGCGGCCACAATCCGTCGAACGGCCAATCCGGCAGCCCGCGCGTCAGCAGTTTCAGTAGCGGCGCGATCATCAACACACTCAGCGGCAGAAACACGAACAGGCGCAGCGCTTCAAGCTGCAACGGCAGCAGTATCCACTGCCAGATCGCCTGACCGATAACGCCGACCACCACCATCAGGCACAACGTCGCCAATCCCAGCGCATGCACCTGGCGACGGCTGCCCGCCAGCAGCGGAGCGACGCCCAGCGGCCAGTGCAACACGAAGTTGTTGAGCAGCGCAGCACTGATCAGCGTTAACACGAGTTCGGTCATGGTTCTGCCAGCGAAACGGGCGGGTGTCTCTTAAGGGTAGGCACTATCGGGCCAGATATGAAAAATCCCACCGGCATGCAGAGCACGTCGGTGGGATCGTTTTATCGCAACGTCTTACTTGATGCGCTGACCCGGCTTGGCGCCGCTGTCAGGGCTCAGCAGGTAGATCTCTTCACCGCCGGGACCGGCTGCCATCACCATGCCTTCGGAAATACCGAACTTCATTTTCCGTGGCTTGAGGTTGGCGATCATCATGGTCAGGCGACCGTCGAGCTTGGACGGGTCCGGATACGCGCTCTTGATCCCGGAGAACACGTTGCGTTGCTCGTCACCGATGTCGAGGGTCAGGCGCAGCAGCTTGTCCGCGCCTTCGACGTGTTCGGCCTTGACGATCAAAGCGACGCGCAAATCGATGGCGGCAAAGGCGTCGAAATCGATTTCCGGCGACAGCGGATCCTTGGCCAGTTCGCCGTTGCCTGCAGGGGCGGCTGCGCCAGTGTCGGTCTGGCTGGCGGTCAGGTCTTCCTTGGAGGCGTCGGTCATGGCTTGCACTTTTACCGGGTCGATGCGGGTCATCAACGGTTTGAATTCGTTGAGCTGGTGGTTGGCCAGCAGGGTGGTGTGGTCATTCCAGGTCAGCGGCGCGACGTTGAGGAACGCCTCGGCATCAGCGGCCAGCAGCGGCAGTACCGGTTTGAGGAAGATCACCAACTGGCGGAACAGGTTGATGCCGGTGGCGCAGATCGCCTGGACTTCATCCTGCTTGCCTTCCTGCTTGTTCAACGACCACGGCGCCTTGTCGGCGATCCACGCGTTGGCGCGGTCAGCCAGGGCCATGGTTTCACGCATGGCGCGGGCGAAGTCGCGGGCCTCGTAAGCGTCGGCAATGCTCGGCGCGGCGGCGAGGAAGGCCTCGGTCAGCTCCGGCGCGGCATTGTTGTCGACCAGCAGGCCGCCGTTGCCTTTGTGGATAAATCCGGCGCAACGGCTGGCGATGTTGACCACTTTGCCGACCAGGTCGGAGTTGACCTTCTGCACGAAGTCTTCGAGGTTCAGATCGAGGTCATCGACGCCACGGCCCAGCTTGGCTGCGTAGTAATAGCGCAGGTATTCCGGCGATAGATGATCGAGATAAGTGCGGGCCTTGATGAACGTGCCGCGCGACTTGGACATTTTCTGACCATTGACGGTCAGGTAGCCGTGCACGTTGATGCCGGTCGGCTTGCGGTAGCCGGCGCCTTCGAGCATGGCTGGCCAGAACAGCGCGTGGAAATTGACGATGTCCTTGCCGATGAAGTGGTACAGCTCGGCAGTCGAGTCCTTGCCCCAGAACGCGTCGAAGTCCAGCTCCGGCGTGCGGTTGCAGAGGTTCTTGAAGCTGGCCATGTAGCCGATCGGTGCATCCAGCCAGACGTAGAAATACTTGCCCGGTTCGCCCGGAATCTCGAAACCGAAATACGGCGCATCGCGGGAAATGTCCCACTGCTGCAGGCCGGCGTCCAGCCATTCGGCGATCTTGTTGGCCACGGCGTCCTGCAGGGTGCCGCTGCGTGTCCAGGCCTGGAGCATTTCCTGGAAATCCGGCAGCTTGAAGAAGAAGTGCTGGGAATCCTTGAGCACCGGGGTGGCGCCGGAGATCGCCGACTTCGGATCCTTCAGGTCGGTCGGTGCGTAGGTCGCGCCGCATTTTTCGCAGTTGTCGCCGTACTGGTCTTCGGTGCCGCATTTCGGGCAGGTGCCCTTGATGAAGCGGTCGGCCAGGAACATTTTCTTTTCCGGGTCGAAATACTGCGTGATCGAACGCTGGGCGATGTGCCCGGCGTCACGCAGCTTGAGGTAGATCTGGCTCGACAGCTCACGGTTTTCTTCGGCGTGAGTGGAATGGAAATTGTCGAAATCGACGAGGAAGTCGGCAAAGTCGGCGCTGTGTTCAGCCTGCACGTTGGCGATCAGTTGTTCCGGGGTGATGCCTTCCTTTTCCGCGCGCAGCATGATCGCCGAACCGTGGGCGTCGTCGGCGCAGACATAGATGCATTGGTTGCCGCGATGCTTCTGGAAGCGCACCCACATATCGGTCTGGATGTATTCCAGCATATGGCCGAGGTGGATCGAACCATTGGCATAGGGCAGGGCGCTGGTGACGAGGATCTTGTGTGGCTCGGACATGGGGCTCGGCTACTTGATGAAACGGAGGTCGGCCACTATAAAGCGCCGGCGCATATTTTTCACCCCTGCGCCACTGGGTACTTTGAGAGCTCGTGTGGTGAGGGGATTTATCCCCGTTCGGCTGCGCAGCAGTCGTGGATATCGTTACACACGCAGCTCCTGACGTACCGGGGCGGAAGTTTTGGGGCGGCTGCGCAGCCGAACGGGGATAAGTCCCCTCACCACAGTGGCTTTTCAGCGCAAGTAATCTGTTCGCCTCAAATCGGTGTCCAGCGTACGATAGCCGCCATCTTTTCCAGTCTTGTTATCGGAGTTGCCCATGAGCGCCGTCACTCGCGCAGCGGTGGAAGCCGTCCTCAGCCAATACACCGACCCTTACCTGAACCAGGACCCGGTCAGCGCCGGTTGCGTGAAAAACATCGAGATCATCGGTGACCGCGTCAATGTGCAGCTGGAAATCGGCTACGCCGCCGGTTTGTTCAAGAGCGGCTGGGCGCAATTGCTGCAACTGGCCATCGAAAACCTTGACGGCGTGGTCATCGCCCGTATCGAGGTCACCAGCGTGATCGCCGCGCACAAGGCCCAGGCGCAGATTCCCGGGCTGGCCAACGTCAAGAACGTCGTCGCCGTCGCTTCCGGCAAGGGCGGCGTGGGCAAATCCACTACCGCTGCCAACCTCGCGCTGGCGCTGGCCCGGGAAGGTGCCAAGGTCGGCATCCTCGACGCCGATATCTACGGCCCGAGCCAGGGCATCATGTTCGGCATTCCCGAACGCACCCGGCCCGAGGTCAAGGATCAGAAATGGTTCGTGCCGCTCAAGGCCCACGGTGTGGAAGTCATGTCGATGGCGTTCCTGACCGACGACAACACGCCGATGGTCTGGCGCGGGCCGATGGTTTCCGGGGCGCTGCTGCAACTGGTCACGCAAACCGCGTGGGGGGATCTGGATTATCTGGTCATCGACATGCCGCCAGGCACCGGCGACATCCAGCTGACCCTGGCGCAGAAAGTCCCGGTGGCGGGGGCGGTGATCGTCACTACGCCGCAGGACCTGGCACTGCTCGATGCGCGCAAAGGCGTGGAAATGTTCCGCAAGGTCAACATTCCGGTGCTGGGCGTGGTGGAAAACATGGCCGTGCACATCTGCTCGAACTGCGGGCATGCCGAGCATCTGTTCGGTGAAGGCGGCGGCGAGAAACTGGCCACCCAGTACGGCGTCGAACTGCTTGCCTCGCTGCCGCTCTCGATGCTGATCCGCGAACAGGCCGATGGCGGCAAGCCAACCGTGATCGCCGAGCCGGACAGCCAGATCGCCATGGTCTATCAGGAACTGGCCCGCCACGTCGGTGCGCGCATTGTCTTGCAGGAAGCGGCCACGCCGGCGATGCCGAATATCACCATCAGCGACGATTGAATAAACGCTGGATGAAAATGTGGGAGCGAGCCTGCTCGCGAAGAGGGAGTGTCAGTCAACGAAGATGTTGGCTGACCCACCGCTTTCGCGAGCAGGCTCGCTCCCACATTTGTTTCAGGGTGACAGTCAGATCCGCAAGCCGCCATCCATCTCCAGAATCCGCCCGGTGTAGTAGTCGTTCTCGAAGATATACGCCGCCGAATGGGCGATTTCTTCCGGCTTGCCCATGCGCTTGAGCGGAATGCCCGACGTCATCTTTTCCAGCGCTTCCGGCTTCATGCCCAAAGTCATTTCGGTTTCGATGAAGCCCGGCGCGATGCCCGCCACGCGAATGCCGTAACGCGCCAGCTCCTTCGCCCAGGTCACGGTCGCCGCCGCGACGCCGGCCTTGGCTGCGGAATAGTTGGTCTGGCCGACGTTGCCCGCACGGGAGATCGACGAAATGTTGATGATCGCACCGCTGTTCTTCAGCTCGACCATTTTCGCTGCGACTTCACGGGTGCAGAGGAACACGCCGGTGAGGTTGACGTCGATCACCGCCTGCCACTGCGCCAGGCTCATCTTGGTCATCTCACCGTCCTTGACCTTCAGCAACAGACCATCGCGCAGGATCCCGGCGTTGTTGATAAGGCCGTGAATGGCGCCGAAGTCTTCCGCCACTTGCGCAACCATGTGCTCGACCTGTTCTTCATTGGCCACATTGCACAGGTAGCTGCGCGCTTCGACACCCTTGGCTTTGCAGGCGGCCACGGCGTCGTCGAGTTTTTCCTGATTCAGATCGACCAGGGCCAGCTTCGCGCCCTTGCCGGCGAAATACTCGGCCATGGAACGGCCCAAACCCTGGCAACCGCCGGTGATAATGATTACTTTGTCGTTGAGTTGCATTCGCATGTCCCGCTGGCAGGTCTGAGTTGTTTTTGTTGTCGGCAACGCTCGATCGGCACCGGTCAGGCCTGGTTGCACACGAACATTTGCCCGATGCGCGCCGGTTACTTTTCGCTGCGCGCCTGTCCGTTTTCTAGACGGAACCCATTTAAGGAGTCACAAATTGAGCGCTGAAGTGGCGAAGAATGCCCGAGAATTGCTTCTCAAGGAATACCGTGGAGTGCTGTCGACCCACTCCAAGTCGATGCCGGGTTTTCCCTTTGGCTCGGTTGTGCCGTATTGCCTGGACGAGCAGGGTCGGCCGCTGATCCTGATCAGCCGCATCGCGCAGCACACGCATAACCTGCAGAAAGATCCGAAGTGCTCGATGCTGGTGGGCGAGCGCGAGGCCGACGACGTGCAGGCGGTCGGGCGGCTGACCTATCTGGCCCAAGCGCAGAAACTCGAAGACCCGGCCGCGATCGAGGCTGCCGCCGAGCGTTATTACCGCTATTTCCCCGACTCGCAGAATTATCACCAGGCCCACGATTTCGATTTCTGGGTGCTCGATCCGGTGCGCCATCGCTACATCGGCGGCTTTGGTGCGATCCACTGGATCGACGATCTGACCTTGGCCAACCCGTTCGCCGGCAAGGCGGAAATCAGCATGGTCGAGCACATGAACAGCGACCACGCCAAGGCCATCGCCCATTACGTCGAGCTGGCCGGGCTGCCGAACAGTGTGCCGGCGCAACTGGCCGGCATCGACAGCGAGGGCATGCACCTGCGCATCGGTCAGGCCGTCTACTGGTTGCCCTTCGCGGCGCCATGTAATACGCCGACACAAGTGCGCGAGGCCTTGGTTTCTCTGGCTCACGCCCAGTCCTGGCCGAAAAAAGCGCAAAGTTAAGCTTGAATTCACGCAAGGGCGACGTCATCTAAGGCTTACTGCAAGGCATTTCTTGCGTTGAGGAAACTTTGATGCGCCCTTTTCTGTTGCTCTTTCTGCTGTTTCCAGTGCTGGAGCTGTTCGTATTCGTCAAAGTGGCAGGCTCTATCGGGTTCTTCCCGGCCCTGCTGCTGATCATTCTCGGCTCGATGTTCGGTGTGTTCGTGCTGCGCGTCGCCGGTCTGGCCACCGCATTGCGTGCCCGGGAGAGCCTGAATCGCGGCGAATTGCCCGCGCAGACCATGCTCGAAGGCCTGATGCTGGCACTGGCCGGCGGCCTGTTGATCATTCCCGGCTTCATCAGTGATGTGGTCGGTCTGGTGATGCTGTTGCCGGTCACCCGTCGTCTGCTGGCGAACAAGATGCGCCAGCGTGCTGAAGACCAGGCGATGCGCCAGCGTGCCTTCGCCGACGACCTGCAACCCCGTGGCGGCCCGGCCCCGCGCGAGCCGCTCGGTCGAGAGCCGAATGTGATCGAAGGCGAGTTCGAACACCGCGACAACAAGTGATATCAGCATCGACACGGCACCTGCGGGTGCCGTGCTTGTTTATGGCTGTTATTTACCGTGTCTGGATGAAAAATTTTTTCCGTCAGCCCTTGTAATCGGCTTGTACGCCCCTATGTATCGGTCACCGAAAGGTTTCTGGTATTCAAACCGGACAGACTTGCGCGGTTCGCTCGACGGACCGCAACCGGCGCAGGCCGGATTCGTTAAACCCGCCGGGACTACACCGGCCGATGAAAACCACAATTAGGAGAGATCGACAATGAAGCTTCGTCCTCTGCATGACCGCGTCGTCATCCGTCGCAGCGAAGAAGAAAAGAAAACCGCTGGCGGTATCGTCCTGCCAGGTTCGGCTGCTGAAAAAGCCAACCACGGTGTGATTCTCGCTGTAGGCCCGGGCAAAGCTCTGGAAAACGGTGAAGTGCGTGCACTGTCCGTGAAGGAAGGCGACAAGGTTGTGTTCGGTCCTTACTCCGGCAGCAACACTGTGAAAGTCGATGGCGAAGACCTGCTGGTAATGAGCGAGAACGAAATCCTCGCGGTTATCGAAGGCTGATATCCCCGTTCATTTTCCCGCTACTACAAAGTATTTAAGGAATATCGATCATGGCTGCTAAAGAAGTTAAGTTCGGCGATGCCGCCCGTACCAAGATGCTCAAAGGCGTCAACGTTCTGGCTGACGCGGTAAAAGCGACCCTGGGCCCGAAAGGCCGTAACGTGGTTATCGAGAAGAGCTTCGGCGCTCCGACCATCACCAAGGACGGCGTTTCCGTCGCCAAAGAAATCGAACTGGATGACCGCTTCGAAAACATGGGCGCGCAGCTGGTCAAAGACGTTGCCTCCCGTGCCAACGATGACGCTGGTGACGGTACTACCACCGCTACCGTTCTGGCTCAGTCGATCGTCAACGAAGGCCTGAAAGCCGTCGCTGCCGGCATGAACCCGATGGACCTGAAACGCGGTATCGACAAGGCGACCATCGCCATTGTCAAAGAGCTCAAAGCCCTGTCCAAGCCATGCGCTGACTTCAAAGCCATCGCTCAGGTCGGCACCATCTCGGCCAACTCCGACAACTCCATCGGCGACATCATTGCCGAAGCCATGGAAAAAGTCGGTAAAGAAGGCGTGATCACCGTTGAAGAAGGCTCGGGCCTGGAAAACGAACTGTCGGTTGTAGAAGGCATGCAGTTCGACCGTGGCTACCTGTCGCCATACTTCGTCAACAAGCCGGACACCATGGTTGCCGAGCTCGACGGCCCGCTGATCCTGCTGGTCGACAAGAAGATCTCGAACATCCGCGAAATGCTGCCAGTGCTGGAAGCCGTTGCCAAAGCCGGCCGCCCACTGCTGATCGTGGCCGAAGACGTTGAAGGCGAAGCCCTGGCGACTCTGGTTGTGAATAACATGCGTGGCATCGTCAAAGTCGCTGCCGTCAAGGCACCGGGCTTCGGCGACCGTCGCAAGGCCATGCTGCAGGACATCGCTGTTCTGACCGGCGGCACCGTTATCTCCGAAGAGATCGGTCTGAGCCTGGAAAGCACCACTCTGGAGCACCTGGGTAACGCCAAGCGCGTGACCCTGTCCAAGGAAAACACCATCATCGTTGACGGTGCTGGCGTGCAGGCAGACATCGAAGGCCGTATCGCTCAGATCCGCGCCCAGGTTGCCGAAACTTCCTCGGACTACGACCGTGAAAAACTGCAAGAGCGTCTGGCCAAGCTGTCCGGCGGCGTTGCAGTGATCAAGGTTGGCGCTGGTTCCGAAGTTGAAATGAAAGAGAAGAAAGCCCGCGTTGAAGACGCCCTGCACGCAACCCGCGCAGCCGTTGAAGAAGGCGTGGTACCTGGCGGTGGCGTGGCGCTGATCCGTGCTCTGGAAGCACTGACCGAGCTGACCGGCGACAACGCTGACCAGAACGTCGGTATCGCTGTGCTGCGTCGCGCTGTTGAAGCGCCGCTGCGTCAGATCGCTGCCAACTCCGGTGACGAGCCAAGCGTAGTCGTCAACGAAGTGAAGAACGGCAAAGGTAACTTCGGTTACAACGCTGCTTCCGGCGAATACGGCGACATGATCGAAATGGGCATCCTGGACCCAACCAAGGTAACCCGTTCGGCTCTGCAAGCTGCAGCCTCCATCGGCGGTCTGATCCTGACCACCGAAGCAGCGGTTGCCGACGCACCGAAGAAAGAAGGTGCAGCTGGCGGCGGTATGCCAGACATGGGCGGCATGGGTGGCATGGGCGGCATGATGTAAGCCAGCCCTGGCCCTGTAACGCAAAACCCCGCTGGCGAAAGTCAGCGGGGTTTTTTATTGCCCCAATTTCGAAGCTCACTGGTATCCCCCTGTGGGAGCGAGCCTGCTCGCGAAAGCGGTCTGTCATCCGACATGCAAGCCAGTTGAGCCGCCAATTCGCGAGCAGGCTCGCTCCCACAGGTTGTTTATTTCAGGCGTTGATCGGCTGTGTGTTCATCGCCGTCGAAGTCTTGCCAGCCGGGCGATACAGCACCCAGTAATAAGCCCCCAGGCAAATCAGCCAGCAGAAAATCGCCGTCCACACGTTGTGCGAAAAGAAGTGCGCGCCCTGCATCATGCGGCTGATCGAGAACACCGAGCCCAGCGCAAAGGCAAATACAAACGCCTGCCGTGCCAGTCGCGGGCGGCGGTCGCGCAACACGAAGAACAGTGCAAACAGGGTGAACCCGGTTGCCGCATGGCCACCCGGCCAGCAACGTCCCGGCTTGTCCGTGGCGGGGCGATGCTCCATCAGTTTGCTGTAGGTCTCGTGACCGCCGAATTGCTCCAGGCTCCACGGGCATTGCACGGCAGTGACGGCTTTGACCGGAGTGACAAACGAAGTCGCCAGCCCCAGCGACAGCACCAGGCAACCGAGTTCGCGCTTGAACGGTTTCAGCCGGTCGATGAAAAACGCGCCGATGAAACCCAGAATGGCAAACACCGAAAAGCCGATCACCAGCTGCTTCGCGCGGTCATGCAGGATGTCTTCAAGAAAGTAGCTGTGCCGTCCGATGAAATCCCCGGCCACCGGGTCGTAGAACATTTGCGCCAGAACCATGTCCAGATCGGTCAGTTCGAGCAACAGCAGAATGATCGCCGCCGCTGCGGGAATGCCCAGACACAACCACCAGTTCAGCGGTCTTGAAGCGGGAAGGGCAGAGGTCGACACCATGGCAGGTTCCTTGGTCGATGAACGGAGGAGAGAGCGTAATCGCGCGGAGTCTGCGCGCGCTCGCGTCGGCGATTTGTTAACCGAAAGTGAAAAAAACGTCGCAGCGCACGCAGTGCAGGTTTATCGAAAAACGCCCCTAGCCCTCAGCCACACTTGGCCGTAAGCTGCGCGGGCCAAGACGGCCGTTACCCCGTTCGGAGGAGATGTCCATGCGAATTCTGCTGGTCGAAGACAACCGTGACATCCTGGCCAATCTGGCCGATTACCTGGGCATGAAAGGCTATACCGTCGATTGCGCACAAGACGGCTTGTCCGGTCTGCATCTGGCGGCGACCGAGCATTACGACCTGATCGTGCTCGACATCATGCTGCCCGGCATCGACGGCTACACCTTGTGCAAACGCCTGCGCGAAGATGCCCGGCGCGATACGCCGGTGATCATGCTGACCGCCCGCGACCAACTCGACGACCGGCTGCAGGGCTTCAAGTCCGGCGCCGACGATTACCTGATCAAACCGTTTGCGCTGTCCGAGCTGGCCGCCCGCGTCGAAGCGGTCATGCGCCGTGCTCAGGGCGGCGGTCGCCGCGCATTGCAGGTCGGTGATCTGAGCTACGACCTCGACACCCTGGAAGTGACCCGCGAAGGCAAGCTGCTCAAGCTCAACCCGGTCGGTCTCAAGCTGCTCGCGGTGTTGATGCAGAAGAGCCCGCACGTGCTGCGTCGGGAGATTCTCGAGGAAGCGCTGTGGGGCGATGACTGCCCGGACAGCGACAGCCTGCGCAGCCATGTTCACCAGTTGCGCCAGGTGATCGACAAGCCATTCGCCAAGCCACTGCTGCACACCGTGCACGGTGTCGGTTATCGCTTGGCCGAGGGGCGAGATGGAGTTTAAGCAGAGTCTTTCCCAGCGGATCATCATCGCCTTTGCGCTGATGAGCGCACTGGTCGCCGGCGCCTTCGCCATGGGCATCGTTGCAACGGTGCATCTGGTGGAAGAGAAACTGATTTCCGCAGGGCTGGGCGGCGATCTGCAACGTTTGCTGCTGATGGACAACGTCTCCGACTGGAGCCATCGCCCCGAGCCGGATCAGTTGTTCTATTTCAGCGGCGGGCCGGGGGATTTCGACCTGCCCAAGGATCTGCGTCACCTCGATGCCGGTTTCCACGAGGTCTTTCGCGAGCAGCTGTCCTATCACGCCATGGTCGAAGTGGTGGATGGTCGGCGTTATGTCTTGCTGCAGGACCAGAGCGATTTCGAAGAGCGCGAGCGCGTGCTGTTTGCCGTGGTGCTGGTGGGCTTCGTGCTCAGCCTGGCACTGGCGGTGTTTCTTGGCTGGGTGCTCGCGCGCAAGGTGATGGCGCCGGTGGTGCGCCTGGCGCGGCAGGTCCGTCATCGCGACCAGTTGCTCGGGCTGGCGCCGCCCCTGGCGCCGGATTATGCAGCGGATGAAGTCGGTGAACTGGCGGTGGCGTTCGATGCCACGCTGGGGCGCTTGCGTCAGGCGCTGAACCGCGAGCGTTTGTTCACCAGCGACGTCAGCCACGAATTGCGCACGCCGCTGATGGTCCTCGCCAGTTCCTGCGAACTGCTGCTGGAAAACCCCGGTCTCGATCAGCGCGGTCGCGCCCAGGTCGAGCGCATTGCCCGGGCGAGCGAGGAGATGCGCGAACTGGTACAGACCTTCCTGATGCTGGCGCGCGCACAGAACGAAGAGGCCGGCGCCGCGCCGCAGCAAAACCTCACGCAAGTCGCCGAGAGCCTGCTGTGCCTGTGGCGCGAGCCGATCGAGCGCAAGGGCCTGTCGCTGATGTTCGAGCCGGGCGATCCACCGGACACACGTTACAACGCGACCTTGCTCAATGCGGTGATGGGCAACTTGCTGCGTAACGCACTGCATTACACCGAAGAGGGTTTTATTCGCCTTACCCTCACTGCCAACGGTTTTGTCGTCGAGGACTCGGGGGTAGGTATTCCCGAGGAAAAACGCGAGGCGATGTTCGAGCCGTTTGTGCGCGGTAGCGAGAAACGTGGCGAGGGTCTCGGCTTGGGCCTGTCGCTGGTCCAGCGTATCTGCGAAAACCAGGGCTGGACGGTCAGTTTGAGCACGATGGAGCCCAATGGCTGCCGATTCGAGGTAGATCTTGGCGTGAATGC
Source organism: Pseudomonas sp. Sample_14 (assembly GCF_004307515.1). Classification (NCBI taxonomy): domain Bacteria; kingdom Pseudomonadati; phylum Pseudomonadota; class Gammaproteobacteria; order Pseudomonadales; family Pseudomonadaceae; genus Pseudomonas; species Pseudomonas sp. Sample_14. The sequence continues at coordinate 63,843 of NZ_RCOC01000038.1, forward strand.
CAGCAAATAGTGGCTCGAGGCTACTCCCGCCCACCTGTCTAAATCCTGTATAAGGTTGTAATACTTTGCAGATTTACCTGACAGAATTTTCACAATTGGATGACCTGACGCTGACACGCCGCTGCTTAAGGTGGCGTCATCAGAACAGGAGTCCAGATGATGGCCGGCCCGATCAAGCTCGATTTTTCCGAAAAGTACGACGACCAACACGCACAACGATATCTGCGCAAGCACCAGCAAAGCCTCGGTCGGCGCCTGTCGCACTGGCGCGATGAGCAAGTCGGTCGCAAGGCCTTGGCGCTGGCGGGAGATCCCGGGCTGGTGCTGGACCTGCCCTGCGGTGCCGGGCGTTTCTGGCCAATGCTCGCGGAGAAGCCCAACCGGGTGATCATCGGCGCGGACAATTCCGAGTCGATGATCAAGACCGCGCTGCAGGGACAACCGGCCGATGTGGTCAAGCGTGTACAACCGCTGCACACCTCGGCATTCGATATCGCTCTGCCGGATAACTCGGTCGACAGCATCTTTTGCATGCGCCTGTTGCACCACATCGGCGAGGCCGAGCACCGTCGGGTGATCCTGCGCGAGTTCGAGCGGGTGACCCGTGACAGCGTGATTGTTTCGTTGTGGGTCGACGGCAATTTCAAGGCCTGGAAGCGCAAGCGTGCCGAGCGGGATCGGCCAAGTCATGATTACCAGAATCGATTTCTGATTCCGGCGGCGACGATCGAGAAAGAATTTGAACAGGCGGGTTTCCGCATTCAGGAACAACTGGACTTCATACCGCTCTATGCGATGTGGCGAGTTTACGTATTACGCAAGAGGTAGAGGATGGCAGTGCAAGCAGCGGTTGAAGCGGATGTCGCTCCCCAGGATCGTTTCGATTATTACTGGAACCAGCGCGGCGAATGGGTTGAAGAGCCCAATGTGCGCCGTGGTGGCGAAAGCGGGGTGCAGCGCATCGTCGACCGTGACGGTCAGCTCTTGTACGCCAAGCGCCAGACCGGGCACATCTATCGCAGTTGGTTGCACCCGTTCGGTCGCCCGACCGTATTGCGTGAACTCGATGCGCTGACCGGCGTAAGCAAACTCGGCGTGCGTGTTCCGCAAATCGTTTTTTGCGGCGCGCAACCGGATCCGCAACACAAGTGGCGCGCGCTGCTCGTCACCAAATCCCTCGACGGTTTCCAGGAACTGGAACACTGGCTGGCCGCTGCCGGTGGTCGCGATCAATGTGGTGACGTGGTCTACGAGAAAGTCCTCAAGGACCTCGCCGAGAACCTGGCGCGCATGCACAAGGGCCGCTGGCAACACAGCTGCATCTACATCAAACACGTTTTCGTGCGCGTCACCGGTGAAGGTGAAGCGGCGCAGGTTGAAGTGGCGTTGATCGATCTGGAGAAGTGCCGTCAGCGTCTGACACCCTATCGCGCCGCGCAGCATGACATGAAGCAACTGCGTCGCCATTCGTCGTTCCGCGATGCCGACTGGAAAAAACTCGTCTACTTTTATGAGACGGCGTTTGGCAGCGCTATCAAAGGTTTATAGCGATGAAACTCGAAATTGCACGAGGTTTGTTCCTGGTCGGGGCCTTGGCAGTTGCTTCACTGGCGGTGGCTGCCTGGGAGCAGCCGCGCATGCAGGTCATAGGGGCGTCCGGGAACGACGCTCATTGTTCGGTTCCACGGGTGGCGAAATCCTCCGTGGCGACCCAGCCCGATCATGATTTGCTGTTGTTCATGTTCGGACTGTCTCAGGGAATGAGGCCAGCCAGTTGAAACGATTGAAGCCCAAATGAAAGGCCTCGCAGTTGCGAGGCCTTTTTTTTGGAATACGGATTGTGTAGGAGCTGCCGAAGGCTGCGATCTTTTGATCTTGCTTGATCGTTCCTACGCTCTGCGTGGGAACGCCTCAAGGGACGCTCCGCGTTCCAATGGGACGCGGAGCGTCCCGAGCTGCATTCCCAAGCAGAGCGTGGGAACGATCAAAATACCGCATTCGCGAGCAGGCTCGCTCCCACAGCGTGATGCGTGTTATTTGCGGTCCGGTTTCGCCAGGAACGTGTAAACACACGGCAGCACGAACAGCGTAAACAACGTGCCGATCGACATCCCCGTCGCAATCACCATGCCTATATCAAAGCGGCTCACGGCTCCCGCACCGGTGGCCAGAATCAGCGGCACCATGCCGAACACCATTGCCGCCGTCGTCATCAGCACCGGGCGCAAGCGAATTGCCGCTGCTTCCTCTACGGCTTCACGGGCGCTCAAACCCTTGTCCTTGCGCAACTGGTTGGCGAATTCGACGATCAGGATGCCGTGCTTGCTGATCAGGCCGATCAGCGTCACCAGCCCGACCTGGGTGTAGATGTTCATGCTCGACCAGCCGAGGAACAGCGGAATCAGCGCCCCGCAAATCGACAGCGGTACGGTCACCAGAATCACCAGCGGATCACGGAAGCTTTCGAACTGTGCGGCCAGCACGAGAAAGATGATCGCCAATGCCAGAGCGAAAGTTACCCACAATGCGCTGCCTTCCTGCACGTACTGGCGCGAGGCGCCGCCGTAGTCGAAGGCAAACCCGGCCGGTGCTTCTTCGCGGGCAATCTGCAGCACGGTGTCGATGGCTTCGCCCATGCTCACCAGCGGGAAACCGGAAATCTTCGCTGCGTTGAGCTGCTGGAACTGATTGAGCTGGCGCGGTCGTGCGCGGTCGCTGACCTTGATCAAGGTCGACAGCGGCAGCAATTCGCCCTGAGTGTTTTTCACGTAGTAATTGTTCAGCCAGTCCGGGTTGTCGCGGTAGGCCCGTTCAACCTGGGCGATGACCTTGTAGCTGCGCCCGTCGATGGTGAAGCGGTTGATTTCCGCCTCGCCGAGCAAGGTCGCCAGCGTGCTGCCGAGGTCGAGCATCGACACGCCCATCTGCGCAGCCTTGTCGCGGTCGATATCCACGACTACTTCCGGCTTGTCGAACGCCAGATCGAGGTCGACGAAGGCGAACTTGCCTGACTCCATGGCGCGTTTCTCGATGCGCTCGGCGACTTGCAGCAGCAGTTCATAGTCATTGGCGGTGTTGACCACGAATTCGAAAGGCAGGCCTTCACCGGTGCCGGGCAGGGAGGGCAGGTTGAAACCGAAGATCTGCAGGCCGGGAATGCTCTCCAGTTTGCTCTGCACCTCGGGGAGGATTTCCATCTGCGTGCGGCTGCGCTCGTTCCATGGCTTGAGCAAAAAGCCGCCGATACCGGCCTGCACGCCGTTGTAGCCGTTGATCTGGAACGAGGAGTAGTACTCGGGAAACTCTTTGAAGATGGTGATGAATTCGTCGGTGTAGGTGCTCAGGTAGTCGAGGTTGGTCGGCTGCGGTGCGCTGGCCATCATGAAAATGATGCCTTGATCCTCGTCCGGGGCCAGTTCCGACTTGGTGAACTTGAGAAACACCGGAATCAGGCACAGCACGATCACCGCGAACACCAGCACCACCGGCCGGGTATTGAGCGTGCCGTGGAGCATGCTTTGATAACGGCGCTTGAGGCCTTCAAAGACGCGGTCGAGGCGATGGGCCAGTCCGCCGGGATTCTCTTCGTGGCGCAGCAGAAACGCGCACATCATCGGCGACAGCGTCAGGGCAACGACGCCAGAAATCACCACTGCTCCAGCCAGGGTCAGGGCGAACTCCTTGAACAACGCCCCGGTCAGCCCGGTGAGGAAACCGATCGGCGCATACACCGCCGCCAGGGTGATGGTCATCGACACCACCGGCATGGCAATTTCCCGCGCGCCTTCCAGCGCTGCATCGAACGGCTTCTTGCCTTCCTCGATATGTCGGTGGATGTTCTCCACCACGACGATCGCATCGTCCACCACAAGACCGATGGCCAGCACCATGGCCAGCAGCGTCAGCAGGTTCATCGAGTAACCCATCATCTGCATGAAGAACATCACGCCGATCATCGACAGCGGAATGGTCACCACCGGGATCACTACCGAACGCAGCGCGCCGAGGAACAGGAACACCACGACGATGACGATCAGCACCGCTTCGAACAGGGTTTTCACCACCTCATCGATCGACGCCTGAATGAACAGCGTGGCGTCGTAGGCGATTTCGCTTTTCAGGTTCGGCGGCAGCTGCGCTTCCAGCTCGGGCATCAGCTTGCGCACTTCCTTGATCACGTCCAGCGGGTTGGCGCCGGGAGTGGCCTTGATGCCGATGTATACCGATGGCGTGCCGCCGAACGAGCTGATCGAATCGTAGTTTTCCGCGCCCATTTCCACCCGCGCGACATCGCGCAGCAGCACGCGGCTGTCGCCATCGACCTTGAGCGGAATCGCCGCGAAGGCTTCGGCGGATTTCAGTTCGGTGTTGGCGTTGATGCTGGTGACGGTGTACTCGCCTTTCACCTCGCCGGCGGCGGAGAGGAAGTTGTACTGGCGCACCGCCGCGGTCACGTCGGCGGCGCTGAGGCCGAAGCCGGCGAGTTTCACCGGGTCGAGCCACAGACGCATGGCGAACACCTGATTGCCGAGAATTTCCGCTTCGGCCATGCCCGGCAGCGTCGCCAGTTTTGGCTGGATGACCCGCGACAGGTAGTCGGTGATCTGCGGGTTGCTCAGGTCCTTGCTGAAGAAACTGATGTACATCAGCGCCGAAGCGTCGGCGGATTCCTTGCTCAGCACCGGGTCTTCGGCGTCCTGCGGCAGCTTGTTCTTCACCTCGTTGGCCTTGGCCAGCAGTTCGGTGAACAAGCGGTCGGTGTTGGCACCGATGCGCGCGTAGATCGAAATCACCGAGAAGTTCTGCCGGCTGACCGAGGTCATGTAATCGATGCCTTCGGCGCTGGCCAGGCTCTGTTGCATCGGCTGGGTGATGTAGCCCTGAATGGTTTCGGCGTTGGCCCCGGGATAAGCCGTGGTCACCGTGATCAGGGCGTTTTCCATTTGCGGGTACTGGCGCAGCGGCAGCTTGCTCCAGGCCTGGAAGCCCAGCAGCACAATCAGCAGGCTGACCACGGTGGCGAGCACCGGGCGGCGGATGAACGGATCGGTAAAAGCCATGGGAATTCCTTGATCAGTCGACGCGAGGCGGACTGTTCTGCTCGCCGAGGGTCTTGTCGTCGCTGATGGCGATGTGGGCACCGTTGTCCAGTTTGATCTGGCCCGCCGTTACCACTTGTTCGCCGCTCTGCACGCCCTTGTTGATCATCACCAGGCCATCGCGGCGTTCACCGGTCTCGACGAAACGACGTTCGGCGATCAGCAGCGGTTGGCCGTTGTCATCCTTGGCGACGCTGCCGTCCTCGGCCTTCTTCTGCCCCACCACATAAACCGAGTTGCCGTACAGGGTGTAGGTGATCGCGCTTTCCGGCACGACGATGTGCTTCTGCGGATCGGGCAGCAGCACTTCAAGGCTGGCGAACATGCCCGGCAGCAGCTTGCCGTCGGGGTTGGCCAGGGTGGCGCGGACGAGGATATTGCGCGTGGTGCTTTCGACGATCGGGTTGATCGCGCTGATCTTGCCGGCAAAGTTCTGCCCCGGATAAGCGGCGACGGTGAACTGCACGGGCTGACCGATAGCGAGTTTCGGCACCGCTTGCTCCGGCACGTAGAAGTCAGCGTAAAGGCTGCTCAAGTCCTGCAACGTGGCGATTTTGGTACCGCTGGCGAGGTAGTCGCCGACGTCGACCTGGCGGATGCCGATGGTGCCGCTGAATGGCGCGAGGATGCGCTTTTTCGCCAGCGACGCGTTGAGCTGATTGACCGTGGCCTTGTTCTTTTGCAGCACGGCGGAGAGGCGGTCGTACTCGCCTTTGGAGATCGCGCGGCTGTCGACCAGTTGCGCGCCACGGCCGAAGTCCAGTTGCGCCAGGCCGAGGTCGGCGCGAGCGGTTTCCAGCAGAGCGGTCTCGACGGCGCTGTCGAGTTGCAGCAACGGCTGTCCGGCCTTGACCTTCTGCCCGGATTCGAATTTGAGTTCAGTGACGGTGCCGGCGACTTCCAGACTCAAGTCGACACCTTGCAGCGCCTTGAGCGTGCCGACGGTGGGCAGGCGCATCTGCCACGGCTGTTCGCCGGCAGTGGCCACGGCGACGCTGATCGGCGGCTTGGGCTTGGAAAAGCCCTGGATCATCGTGTAGACCGAAAAGGCTTTGTATCCGCCCAGCACCAGGACGATCAGCAAAACAACACCCAACATGATCAGCATGCGGCGACGCAGCATATTTCCATTTCCTTGGATAAATCATGAGACAGGCGGGCACATTACTCCGAGTCAGGTGGGGATTCCAACTGGCAGTGTTTACAGGTGCAGCGGGACACAATCCTGTGGTGAGGGGATTTATCCCCGTTGGGCTGCGAAGCGGCCCCCTGAATCCTTCAGTCATACCGCAATTGCAGTTTTAAGGGCGGCTGCGCCACCCAACGGGGATAAATCCCCTCGCCACAGGTTGATTGTCAGCCACGGGACTTGTTGTCAGGCCATCAAGTGCAGATGGTTGTCCCAGAGCCCCGCCGGCAATTCCAGCGGCTTGGCCAGCAGCTGTTCCTGCCGGCAATCGTAGTAACGGCAACGGCCCTGACCCGAGGTCACGACAAAGCCATCCTTTACCGCACCAACGCCGGCGCAATCAGGCAAAGGCGCATCGAGGCGCAGTTCGCCGCTGTCCAGATCCCAGATAAAGAAGCGATTGCCGCGCGGCGCTGTCAACGCGACCAGACGCAGGTCGCTGTGCACCGCGACGCTGGCGGTGTAGTGCCCCATCGCCTGCAACTGATCTTCCGCTACCGGGAACGCCACAAACGGTTGCCCGGGTCGCTTGATCGCCAGCAGCTCCGAGCGCTCGTGGGACGGCCCCATGAATTGCTGGCCGGCGACGATGGTACCGTCACTGGCGATGCCCATGTGGCGCACGCTGTTCATCTGCTGGGCGAGGGTTTCCTTGCTCAGCAACGTGCCGTCGCGCTGCATCAGCACCAGGCTCGGTTCCATGGCGTTGAGGTTCATGTCGACGCGGCTTTCCGCCTCGGTGCGAATGCCGCCGTTGGCCACCACCAGCGTCTCGCCGTCGGGCATCCACGACACCTGATGCGGGCCGAGGCCATGGGTGGAAATCTCGCCCGTGTGCACCAGCCGCTCGCCTTCGAACTTATACACACCGAGCAAACCGCGACCAGGATCGGTCGTATCGTTTTCGGTGGCGTACAGGTATTCGCCGTCCTTGTGCACCACGGCGTGGCCGTAGAAGTGCCGGTTCGGCTGCGAGGTCACGGTCTGCAGCAACGTGCCGTCGCGCAGGTCGATCAGGTAACTCTCGGTACCCGGACGCCGTGCAACGAACAGCGCCAGCGGCTGCGTCGGATGATTGATGATGTCGTGGCAACGCTGGCCGACGTGGGTGGCGAACACCCGCGTACCGTCGAGCCGATAGCCGACGGCGTAATGCTTGCCGTCAGTATCGTCACGCGCCGACAGCAGCAGCGGGCTCTGATCCTTGCGTTTGAACAGCGTCCAGCCGCCCAGCGTCACTGCTCCCAGCAGTGCACTACCTAAAGTCAGAACCTGACGTCGCAGCATGGCACTCGCCCTCATCAGTCACCGTCGTTGGCGTTGAAGCCCAGTTGGATGCCCAGCGCCTTGGCCAGCTCGCCTTCATGCAGGCGATGGACGACGTTGAGGCTGTCGTAGATATCGTTGAGTTGCTGGCGACCGGCGTCGTCTTCGAGCATTTCGCCCAGCGAGCGCTGGGTGCTGTCGAACAGCTTCAGCGACGCGGCATAAGCGGCATCGATCTTGTCCGCCAACGGCTTCTGTTCGGCCGGCAGCAGACCGCGCAGGCCTTTGTTGTCGACGCCTTCCCAGACGGTTTTGGCGGCGGCAAGGCTGGCTTCCAATGCGGTCAGCGACGACTGGCTGCGCCACGCATCGGCCTGGAACGGCTGCGGCACGCCCTTGCTCTGACGGCCCATTGGCGTGCCGAGTTTTTTCTTCAGGGTATCCAGTGCAGTCACTTGGACGCGCAGCAGATCGGCGATCGCTTCGTGGGAGTCGGCGTAGCGCTGGTTGGGGAACTTGCTCATCTGCGCGAGCATGCCGTCGGTGTTGTTCCAGCCCTGCAGGATCTCTTCGGCCAGTTGCTTCTGGCGTTCCCCGATGGCGATCAGCAGCGGGCAGTATTTGGCTTTTTGCGCATCGTTGGCGACGTCAGGCTTGGCGTCGAAGAGGATGTATTCGTAAGCCGACAGGCCCTGCACCACGACGCTGGATTTGGCCAGCGCGGCGGCGTCGATCTGCGGCTGGGCGACGACCAGTTGCTCGACCTGACGGCCGACGAGGTTTTTCTTGTCCGGCCAGAACTGCACTTGCCACGAACGATTGCCTTCGGCCAGCGGACCGATCAGCAGCGGTTGCAGTTCGGCCCAGGCTTTCTGCGCGTGGAGGAAATCGGCACGGGCGGTTTCCAGGGTCTCTTTGCCCTGGCAGTAGGCGAGGGCGCTGACCGCCAGTTGCCGGTCGGCTTCGACCCAACGGGTGTAGGTCGGCAGGATCACCGATTTGGCGATCGCCGCCGAAGTGACCGCTTGCGGGTCCTGCGGCGAGCAGGCGCCGAGGGCGAGCGCGGCAAGGCTGGTGAACAGTAACTTGGGACGGAACATGTCGGGCTCCCGATGTTTTTTCAGTATTTAAAGTGAGTTCAGAAAAGCCAGCAACGCAGCGCGCTGCTCGGCATTGAAAGACAAAACCTGTTGCTGCGCCGCCGTCGCCTCGCCGCCATGCCAGAGCACCGCTTCGAGCAGGTTGCGTGCGCGGCCGTCATGCAAAAACTGGGTGTGACCGCTGACCGCTTGCGTCAGACCAATCCCCCATAACGGCGGGGTGCGCCAGTCGCGGCCGGAGGCCTGAAATTCCGTGCGGTTGTCCGCCAGGCCTTCGCCCATGTCATGCAGCAGCAAGTCGCTGTATGGACGAATCACCTGATTGGCCAATTCCGGTTCGGCGGCATCGGCGGCCGTGGTGTATTTCGGCGTGTGGCACGACTGGCAACCGGCCTGGAAAAACAGATTCTTGCCGGCCAGCACCTGTGGATCGTTGACGCCACGGCGCGCCGGCACTGCCAGGTTGCGGCTGTAGAACAGCACCAGCCGCAGGATGTTGTCGCTGACTTCCGGTTCGCCGTCGGGACCATTGCCGTTCGGCGCCTGTTTGCAGGCGGTTTGCACCTCGGTGCAATCGTCGAACGGCCGCAGGCTGGTGGTCAGGCCCATGTCACCGGAGAACGCGTGAACATTCTGTTGATTGAGATTCGGCTGCCCGGCTTTCCAGCCGAACCGGCCGACGACGGTTTTCTGCAACTGGTCATCCCAGACACGGTTGGGCCGGCCGTTGATGCCGTTGTTCTCTTTCGCCTGGGCGGCGGCGTTGGCGAGGATCGCCTCCTCGGGGATGGCTTCGAGCAGGCCCAGACCAATCATCGGCGGCGCCACCCGCGCGGAAATACGCGTGTCCGGGTGCATCGGGCCGTAACCGAGTTGAGTGATCTGCAGGGTCGGTTTGCGCAGCTCGACCTCGGTACCGTCCTTGAAGCGTACCGGCACCGGCGTGTAGTCGACCCGCACCTTGCCTTCCGGGGCGACGCCGGGCACGGCCATGTCCTGGAACTGCCCGCCATACACCGGCTCCGGCACTACGCCGAGCTGTTCGATGACTTTGGCGTATTGCGGCGCGTCGGGAATCGACAGGCGCACCAGCATCGACACCGCATTGGATGCGTCAGGTGCCGGCGGATGCCCGCGACCGTCCTTGATGTGGCAGTTCTGGCAGGCGTTGGTATTGAACAACGGGCCGAGGCCGTCGCGCGCCGTGGTGGTCGACGGCGCGATCACCCACGGGCTGCGAAAGAAACTGTTGCCGACACTGAAATCCACCCGCCGCGAGGGCGGCAGGTTGGCCGATGGCAGGGAAAAGGCGTTCTGATCGCTCTTGCGCACAGTCGCCGCACCGCCCGAACGCGCTTCCCCCGGCTCGGCCTTGGTGAAACGCGGGGCGTCATCGCAGGCACTCAGGCCCAGGGCCAGCAACAGTGCGGACAAGCGAAGCGGCAACGACAGCATCAGACATCCTGCAAACGGGCGAAAACAAAGGCGCAAAGTCTAACAGGGCGGGGGAGTTTGAATAAGAGGAATTATCGTTTGCTTGATATCGCGCAAGCCTTGAAGCGCATGCCAACACTGTGGGAGCGAGCCTGTTCGCGAAAGCGATGCCCGACGCGCTGTAAATGCTGCGCCGGATCAAGCCTTCGCGAGCAGGCTCGCTCCCACAGGGATAGTGGTGTGCCAATAATGAAAAAGGCGACCCGAAGGTCGCCTCTTTTTGAACGGACGCTGCGATCAGAACTCGTGATCGGCGCTGTCCGGGTTCAGGTCGCTGATGCCCAGTTTGCCGGCAGCGGCTTCGATCGAGCCGGTCTGCTTGACCAGCGCGGCGATGGCGTCGCGAACGACCTGGTTGCCAGCGGTGTTGCCGGCAGCGATCAACTGGTCGTAGTGCTCACCCTTGTTGGCGTGATCGACCATGACCTGGATCTTCGCTTCGGTCGCGGCCAGATCGGCTTTCAGCGCGGTGTCGGCAGCCGGGTCGGCCTTGGCTACCAGCGACGACAGGCTGGCGCCGGTCAGCTTGGTGCCGTCAACACGGGTGTACTCGCCCAGGTAAACGTTACGCACGCCTTTGGCGTCGTAGAAGTGCGAGTAGTGGGTGTTGTCGCTGAAGCAATCCTGCTCGTCTTCGGGGGAGTTGGCTTCCAGGGAAACCTTCATGCGCTCGCCCGCCAGTTCACCCAGGGACAGGCTGCCCATGCCGAAGAGCATTTTGCGCAGGCCGGTTTCGCCTGGCTCGGCTTCCAGGGTGGCGCGGTAGTTGTCGGCCACGTTCGGCTTCCAGTTGCCGACCATTTCTTCCAGGTCGCTGACCAGCAGTTGGGTCACGGCTTTCAGGTAGGCACGACGACGCTCGTTGTGACCACCGGTGGCGCCGGCGCCTTCCAGATAGTCCGAGGCCGGACGGTTGCCAGCGCCAGGGCCGGTGCCGTTCAGATCCTGGCCCCAGAGGAGGAATTCGATCGCGTGGTAGCCGGTGGCAACGTTCGCCTCGGAACCGCCCAGCTCGTTGAGGCTGGCGAGTTTTTCCGGGGTGATCTCTTTCACGTCGACTTTGTCTTCGCCGACCTGCACTTCGGTGTTGGCGATGATGTTGGCGCTGGCGCCCGGGTTACCCAGTGCGTGCTCGTAGGATTTGTCGACGTAGTCGATCAAGCCCTCGTCCAATGGCCAGGCGTTAACCTGACCTTCCCAGTCGTCGATGATGGTGTTGCCGAAGCGGAATACTTCGCTCTGCAGGTACGGCACGCGTGCGGCGACCCAGGCAGCCTTGGCGGCTTTGAGGGTGTCGGCGTTCGGCTTGGCGAGGAACGCGTCGACCGCGCTCTGCAGGGTTTTCGCGGTGGATTCGGCATCGCTGTAAACGGCGAAGACCATGTCGGCGTAGTGCGCGACCACGGCCTTGGCGGCGGCATCGTCAACTTTACCGGCGGCAGGAGCAGGCGCAGCGGCAGGGGCTGGAGCAGCGCTGCTGGAAGCCGGAGTCATTTCGGAGGCTTTTTCTTTGTCCTTGCCTTCGCCGCAACCGGCGAGGGAAATAGCGATGGCCAGCAGACTGGCGGTAGCCAGAGGCATACGAATCATGGCGAACATCCTGCTTCGGTA
>NZ_RCOC01000035.1:0-74119 GCF_004307515.1 Pseudomonas sp. Sample_14
AGCTACACATCACTGCTCTTTCAACTCCTTCCAGGCTTCGATGATCTGAAGCAAGCCGCTGTCGAAAACTGCGCAACTCTTTGAATTTCAAGGAGTTTTCCGTTTCGACTGCGCCGGAAGTGGGGCGAATTATAGACCTATGGAATCTGCCGTCAACCGTTAATTTCGCTTTTCTTTCAATAACTTGCGAATTGGTTAAAAAACATCCAATCAGATGAGAAAAGAGCGTCTTCTATATAGAAGAAGACTTAAAGGACGCCTTCTTCCTTCAACATAGCCACCCCACCTGCCCCCAGACCCAGCACCCGCTGCAGAACCTCTAACGTGTGCTCACCCAATAAAGGAGGCGCATGACGATATTCAACGGGGGTCTCCGATAATCGAATCGGGCTGGCCACCTGGGGCACCATTCCCGCCAATGCATGAGGCAGTTCGATCGCCAGACCGCGCGCCTTCACCTGTGGATCTTCAAACACCTGCGACAGATCATTGATCGGCCCACAAGGCACACCCGCCTGCTCCAATTGAGCAACCCACTCGGCCGTGGTCTTGAAGACCGTAGCTTGGCGGATCAACGGGATCAGCAGCGCGCGGTTCGCTACCCGCAGCTTGTTGGTCGCGAAGCGCGGATCATCCGCCCACTGCGGTTGCCCCGCGACTTCGGCGAACTTGCGGAACTGCCCGTCATTGCCCACGGTGAGGATGAAGTCGCCATCCGCCGTAGGAAAGTCCTGATAAGGCACGATGTTGGGATGGGCATTGCCCAGACGCTTTGGCGCACTGCCGGTGGTCAGGTAGTTCATCGCCTGGTTCGCCAGACATGCGACCTGTACATCCAGCAACGCCATATCGATGTGCTGGCCGCCACCGTCGTGATCGCGATGAGCCAATGCCGCGAGGATCGCTACCGTCGAATACAGCCCGGTAAGAATATCCGTTAGCGCCACGCCCACTTTCACCGGGCCAGCGCCTTCATCTCCTTCAGGTCGACCAGTCAGACTCATCAAGCCGCCGAGCCCCTGGATCATGAAGTCATAGCCCGCACGCTTGGCATAAGGCCCGGTCTGACCGAAGCCGGTAATGGAGCAATAGATCAAATTCGGGTTGAGCGCCTTCAGCGACTCATAGTCCAGACCATAGGCCGCCAGACCACCTACTTTGAAATTCTCAATCAGAATGTCCGACTTTGCCGCCAGGTCACGCACCAGCTTCTGCCCTTCAGGCCGGGTGAAGTCGATGGTGACCGATTGCTTGTTGCGGTTTGCCGAGAGGTAATAAGCCGCTTCCGACGTGTTCTCGCCGTAGGCGTCTTTAAGGAAGGGCGGGCCCCAGGCGCGGGTGTCATCACCATTGCCCGGGCGCTCGACCTTGATCACTTCGGCGCCAAGGTCGGCGAGGATCTGTCCGGCCCAAGGCCCGGCCAGCACTCGTGATAAATCCAGTACCCGTAGATGTGACAGCGCGCCCATGGTCCGCTCTCCTATTAATAGAACGCTTGCAGACCAGTTTGCGCACGCCCGAGGATCAGCGCGTGAACGTCATGGGTACCTTCATAGGTATTCACCACTTCCAGATTGACTAGATGACGAGCGACACCGAACTCATCGGAGATGCCATTGCCACCGAGCATGTCCCGCGCCATCCGCGCGATATCCAGCGACTTGCCGCAGGAGTTGCGCTTCATGATCGAAGTGATTTCAACGGCGGCGGTACCTTCGTCCTTCATCCGGCCCAAGCGCAGGCAGCCTTGCAGTGCCAGAGTGATTTCGGTCTGCATGTCGGCGAGTTTCTTCTGTACCAGCTGAGTTGCGGCCAGCGGACGACCGAACTGCTGACGATCCAGAGTGTATTGGCGCGCAGTGTGCCAGCAGAATTCGGCAGCGCCCAGCGCGCCCCAGGAAATGCCATAGCGTGCGGAATTGAGGCAGGTGAAAGGACCTTTCAGGCCACGGACATCCGGGAAGATGTTTTCTTCCGGCACGAACACGTTGTCCATGACAATCTCACCGGTGATCGAAGCGCGCAGGCCGACCTTGCCGTGAATCGCCGGAGCGCTCAGACCTTTCCAGCCTTTCTCCAGAACGAAACCACGGATGTCGCCAGCATCGTCCTTGGCCCAGACCACGAATACGTCAGCGATCGGGCTGTTGGTGATCCACATCTTCGCGCCAGTCAGGCTGTAGCCGCCATCGACTTTGCGCGCCCGGCTTATCATCGCGCCCGGATCGGAACCATGGTTCGGCTCGGTCAGGCCAAAGCAACCGATCCATTCGCCGGATGCCAGCTTCGGCAGGTACTTCTGCTTCTGTGCTTCGGTACCGAATTCGTTGATCGGCACCATCACCAGTGAGGATTGCACGCTCATCATCGAGCGATAGCCAGAGTCGACGCGCTCGACCTCTCGGGCAATCAGGCCGTAGCTGACATAGTTCAGACCGCTGCCACCGTATTGTTCGGGAATGGTCGCACCGAGCAGGCCGACTTCACCCATCTCGCGGAAGATTGCCGGGTCGGTCTTTTCATGACGGAAAGCTTCGAGCACACGCGGAGCGAGACTCTGTTGAGCGAACTGCGCGGCGGTGTCGCGGATCATCCGCTCTTCTTCAGTGAGCTGTTGATCCAGCAGCAGGGGATCGATCCAGTTGAAGCTAGCTTTACCGCCCATGAGTGTGCCCTCGCAATCGGGTGAATTAACGTGGCATTGATCCTAGGCGCGGTTCGCCGTCGGGGCAAACGAGGATTTCGCATTCTGTTGTGCTAATTTCTCACTCCGTACCGTCGCGAATAGCCTTTTATGCGGCGCATTAGTGAGGTTGACGTACATGCGCAGGAAGATCCCCAGCACCGCCGCCCTGATCAGTTTCGAAGCTGCCGCCCGCCATGAGAGCTTTACCCGTGCTGCTGAAGAACTGTCGCTCACCCAAGGCGCCATTTGCCGACAGATCGCCAGCCTGGAAGATTTCCTCAGCGTGGAACTGTTCCGACGCTCGCGACGTGGAGTGAAACTGACCGAGGCGGGTCTTTCCTACAGTCGTCGGGTGGCGACTCAGCTCGATGCAGTGGAGCGCGACACCCTCTCGGTAATGGGCCAGCAGGGCACCAACGTCATCGAGCTCGCCGTCGTCCCGACCTTCGGCACGCAATGGCTGCTGCCACGGCTCAAGGATTTTCAGCTCAAGCACCCGGAAGTGACCGTCAACCTGACCAACCGCACTCGGCCTTTCCTGTTTGCCGATACCGAATTCGATGCCGCGATCTATTTCGGTGATGCCGATTGGTCGGGTACCGAATCCCACAGGTTGATGGGCGAAAATCCGATGCCGGTGTGCAGCCCCTCCCTACTCGGCGATCACACGCAGCTGACAGCGCAAGCCATCGCTGAACTACCGCTGCTGCAGCAAACCACCCGACCTTACGCCTGGCGCCAATGGTTCAACTCGCAACAGCTGAATATTCCGCGCGACATGACCGGCCCACGCTACGAGCTATTCTCCATGCTTGCCCAGGCAGCCATGCACGACATGGGCGTCGCGCTGATTCCGCCGTTTCTGATCCAGCGCGAGCTGGCAGAGAAACGTCTGGTGGTTGCCAACCCTCAAGCGCTCTCCAGCATCAAGGCCTATTACCTGATGATTCCAGAGCGAAAGGTCGAATCGGCATCGCTGAAGGCATTTCGCGACTGGCTGGTAAATCAAGCGCAGAGCTACAGCCTAGAAGAATAAAGGCTTTGCGCAATACTTAACCCCGTAGTCAGAAAAACCAAAGCCCTACAGATATAACTATTTGTCGCTTTTGCGCAGACTGTATCCGAAAGTCGTACAGACGTCCCACAAGCTGCCAAACACGTGGCTTTGAGCCTCTAATGGCGACTCATTACTGCCCATTCACGCCACCGATGCGAATTTTTTTCAAATTCAGCCAGAATCCATGCAGGGCACGGCCTGCAAGGGGTTCAACTGGCCATCTGCGACATTCGGTCACGGCATGACTTGTAGTTAATTTTCCGTCACCCGTCATAATCCCTTGAAGGGCATAAAGTTCGCCTGCAAAATGCCGCGCCCCGCCCTGATTCGGCGGGATCGTGCTGATCGGCCGCCCCAGTCGCACCATCCGTAGTGCATGGGTTTACTCAATAAGATCACGCAGGAGATTTGACGTGCACATTGGTGTTCCTCTCGAAACCCAGACCGGTGAAACACGGGTTGCTGCAACCCCGGAAACCATCAAGAAGCTGATCAGCCAAGGCCATAAGGTCACTGTGCAAAGCGGCGCTGGCGTCAAAGCCAGTGTCGTCGACAGTGCCTATGAAGCGGCCGGCGCAAGCATTGGCAGCGCCAATGACGCGTTTGGCGCCGAGCTGATTCTCAAAGTGATCGCGCCAAGCGATGCCGAACTGACGCTGATCAAGCGCGGTGCGGTGCTGGTGGGCATGCTCAACCCATTCAACAACGAGACCATCGCGAAGATGGCCGAGTGCGGCATTACCGCGTTCGCCCTCGAAGCGGCGCCGCGTACCTCGCGGGCGCAGAGTCTTGATGTGCTGTCGTCGCAGGCGAATATCGCCGGCTACAAAGCGGTGTTGCTCGCGGCTCACTATTACCCACGCTTCATGCCGATGCTGATGACTGCTGCGGGCACCGTGAAAGCGGCGCGCGTGCTGATTCTCGGCGCGGGCGTGGCCGGTTTGCAGGCGATTGCCACAGCGAAACGTCTGGGTGCGGTGATCGAAGCCTCCGACGTGCGTCCAGCGGTGAAGGAACAGATCGAATCCCTCGGCGCGAAGTTCGTCGACGTGCCTTACGAGACCGATGAAGAGCGCGAATGTGCCGTCGGTGTCGGCGGTTACGCGCGGCCGATGCCGGCGAGCTGGATGCAGCGCCAGGCGCAGGCTGTGCACGAGCGCGCCAAGCAGGCCGATATCGTCATCACCACCGCACTGATTCCGGGCCGCAAAGCGCCGACGCTGCTCAGCGCCGAGACCGTGGCACAGATGAAACCGGGCTCGGTGGTCATCGACCTCGCCGCCGCCCAGGGTGGCAACTGCCCACTGACCGTCGCCGATCAGGTCGTTGTGGAAAACGGTGTGACCATCGTCGGCCCGACCAACCTCGCCGGTGAAGTCGCTGCCGATGCTTCGGCGCTGTACGCACGCAACCTGCTGGACTTCCTCAAGCTGGTGTTCACCAAGGAAGGCCAGTTCGACGTCAACCTCGAAGACGACATCGTCGCCGCGTGCCTGATGTGCCGCGACGGCCAAGTCATCCGCAAAAACGCCTAAGCAGGGATTCAGACGATGGAAGAGCTTATCTCCCCCGGTATCTACAACCTGATCATCTTCGTGCTGGCGATTTATGTCGGTTACCACGTGGTCTGGAACGTTACGCCTGCGCTGCACACGCCGTTGATGGCGGTGACCAACGCCATTTCCGCGATCGTGATCGTCGGCGCCATGCTCGCCGCTGCGCTGACCGTCACGCCGCTGGGCAAGACCATGGGCACGCTGGCAGTGGCACTGGCGGCGGTCAATGTGTTTGGTGGCTTCCTGGTCACCCGCCGCATGCTTGAGATGTTCAAGAAGAAAGCCCCGAAAGCAAAAGAAGAGGCGCCGAAGTAATGAGCATGAATCTCGTCACGACGCTCTACCTGATCGCGTCGATCTGCTTTATCCAGGCCCTCAAAGGCCTGTCGCACCCGACCACTTCGCGGCGCGGCAACCTGTTCGGCATGCTTGGCATGGCGTTGGCGATCCTCACCACGGTCGGCCTCATCTATAAATTGGGCGCTGAGCTGGCTACGGCTGGTATCGGTTATGTGATCGTTGGCTTGCTGGTCGGCGGTACCGCCGGCTCGATCATGGCCAAGCGCGTTGAAATGACCAAGATGCCGGAACTGGTAGCGTTCATGCACAGCATGATCGGCCTCGCGGCGGTGTTCATTGCTATTGCGGCGGTAGTTGAGCCGCAGTCGTTGGGTATCGTTAAACAACTGGGCGATGCGATTCCGGCAGGCAACCGTCTGGAGCTGTTCCTCGGTGCTGCGATCGGTGCGATCACCTTCTCGGGTTCGGTGATCGCCTTCGGCAAGCTCTCGGGCAAATACAAGTTCCGTCTGTTCCAGGGCGCACCGGTACAGTTCGCCGGTCAGCACAAACTCAATGCGGTTCTGGGTCTGGCTACGCTGGTGCTCGGCCTGACCTTCATGTTCACCGGCAACCTCACTGCATTCGCACTGATGCTGGCGCTGGCGTTCGTGATGGGCGTGCTGATCATCATCCCGATCGGCGGCGCCGACATGCCGGTGGTGGTGTCGATGCTCAACAGCTATTCCGGCTGGGCGGCGGCGGGCATCGGTTTTTCGCTGAACAACTCGATGCTGATCATTGCCGGCTCGCTGGTGGGTTCGAGCGGTGCGATCCTCTCGTACATCATGTGCAAGGCGATGAACCGCTCCTTCTTTAATGTACTGCTCGGCGGTTTCGGCAATACGGCAGACGCAGGTCCTGCCGGTGCGCAGGAAGCCCGTCCGGTGAAATCCGGCTCGGCTGATGACGCAACCTTCCTGCTGACCAACGCCGACACCGTGATCATCGTCCCGGGCTACGGTCTGGCAGTGGCCCGTGCACAACACGCACTGAAGGAACTGACCGAGAAGCTGACCCATCGCGGCGTGACCGTGAAGTACGCGATTCACCCGGTGGCCGGTCGCATGCCTGGGCACATGAACGTCCTGCTCGCCGAGGCCGAAGTGCCTTACGACCAGGTGTTCGAGATGGAAGACATCAACTCCGAGTTCGGTCAGGCCGACGTGGTGCTGGTGCTCGGCGCAAACGACGTGGTCAACCCGGCCGCGAAGAACGATCCGAAGTCACCGATTGCCGGTATGCCGATTCTCGAAGCGTTCAAGGCCAAGACCATCATCGTCAACAAGCGCTCGATGGCCAGCGGCTATGCCGGTCTGGACAACGAACTGTTCTATCTGGACAAGACCATGATGGTCTTCGGCGATGCGAAGAAAGTCATCGAAGACATGGTCAAAGCGGTCGAGTAATTCACCGCTGCAATAGCGAACGCCCCGACTTGTCGGGGCGTTTTTGTTTGCGCCAGACGCTGGACCATTTGCCTCGTTGTTGCAGATCCGGTAACGGTGTTTTACTGCAAACCCGCGAAATAGAGGCCTCGTTTGCGACCTTGGTAGCGGGACAGGCGCCGGCCAAATTAACTAGACTGCGCATCCTGCTACTCGTTGCCCGAGATAATAATCCATGTACCGTGACCGTATTCGCCTGCCTTCGTTGTTGGACAAAGTGATGAGCGCTGCCGACGCCGCTGCTCTGATTGAGGATGGCATGACCGTCGGCATGAGCGGTTTCACCCGCGCCGGCGAAGCCAAGGCCGTTCCCCATGCACTGGCCGAGCGCGCCAAGGTCACGCCGCTGAAGATCAGCCTGATGACCGGCGCCAGTCTGGGTAACGACCTCGACAAGCAACTGACCGAGGCCGGCGTGCTGTCGCGGCGCATGCCGTTTCAGGTCGACAGCACGTTGCGCAAAGCAATCAACGCCGGCGAAGTAATGTTCATTGACCAGCATCTCTCGGAAACCGTAGAGCAACTGCGCAACCAACAGTTGAAGCTGCCGGACATTGCCGTCATCGAGGCAGTCGCCATCACCGAACAAGGCCATATCGTGCCGACCACTTCGGTGGGCAACTCGGCCAGCTTCGCGATTTTCGCCAAACAAGTGATCGTCGAGATCAACCTGGCCCACAACGCCAACCTCGAAGGCCTGCACGACATCTATATCCCGACGTACCGCCCGACGCGGACGCCAATCCCGCTGGTGAAAGTCGACGATCGCATCGGCAGCACGGCAATTCCGATTCCGCCGGAGAAGATCGTTGCGATTGTCGTCACTCAACAATCGGACTCGCCGTCCACGGTGTCGGTACCGGACATCGACACCAACGCTATCGCCGAACACCTGATCACGTTCTTCAAGCAGGAAGTCGCGGCCGGCCGCATGACCAACAAGCTCGGCCCGCTGCAGGCTGGCATTGGCAACATCGCCAACGCGGTGATGTGCGGCTTGATCGACTCGCCGTTCGAAGAGCTGACCATGTATTCGGAAGTGCTGCAGGACTCGACTTTCGACCTGATCGATGCCGGCAAGCTGAGCTTCGCCTCGGGCAGCTCGATCACCCTGTCCGAGCGGCGCAACAGCGACGTGTTCGGCAACTTGGAGAAGTACAAGGACAAACTGGTTCTGCGGCCGCAGGAGATCTCCAATCACCCCGAGGTGGTGCGCCGTCTGGGCATCATCGGCATCAACACCGCGCTGGAGTTCGATATCTACGGCAACGTCAACTCCACCCATGTCTGCGGCACGCGGATGATGAACGGCATCGGCGGCTCCGGCGACTTCGCGCGCAATGCGCATCTGGCGGTATTCGTGACCAAGTCGATCGCCAAGGGTGGCGCGATTTCCAGCGTGGTGCCGATGGTCAGCCACGTCGACCATACCGAGCATGACGTCGACATCCTGGTGACCGAAGTCGGCCTCGCCGACCTGCGTGGCCTGGCGCCACGGGAGCGTGCACGAGTGATCATCGACAACTGCGTGCATCCGGACTTTCGCCAGGCACTGAATGACTACTTCAGCGCTGCCTGTGCAATCGGCGGTCATACCCCGCACATTTTGCGCGAAGCCCTGAGCTGGCATATGAACCTGGAAGAAACCGGGCGCATGCTGGCGGTGTGATTCACACAGATAACCACCGAGGCAAACACAGTTTTGCCTCGGTAGATGCGCGCGAGAAGCAGGATTTCAAAAAAACTGTACTGCTGTACCGGTCTTTTCCTACAGCAAAGCCCTACTCAATCCCCTGATACGAGCGGAAATGCACCAATCAAGTGCGGACAGGTACAGTTTGCCCAATTTCGACCCGTACACCATCCATAAACAGTTAACTGCTCACTCACAATACAAATGAACTGTATCTACAGAGACTATCCAAACGAGAGGATCATGGGCACCAGTCAAACCACTACCTGATCCCGCCACAAGCGGAAGGATGTCAACCATGGAACGTACACTCAGTTCCGAACTGTTCTTCGAAGACAAAGCTGTAAACACCCAGGCTTCCCTGCCTCTGCGCGTTATTGCCAACCTGATGTTGTGGCAGCGCCGCATCTCCAGCCGCCACCAACTGGCCCGTCTGGATTCGCGTCTGCTGGCTGACGCCGGTATCAGCGAAGCACAACGCTACGAAGAGCTGAGCAAGCCGTTCTGGCGCTAAGCAGCGTCGCTGGCTCTGGTCGTCAGACCCACCGCCAGCAACCCGAATTGCACAAGCAGAACCCGTCGTGGGAAACCACGACGGGTTTTGTTGTTTCAGGGCCTTGAATGCTCTAAACGCATATATGAACGAGTACAGGTACAATTTACGAAATACTCGAACATACCGGTACAGTTATCCAGAACCTTTGAAGTATCACTGGCCACCACTGGGCGAACCGCATCTGGCAGCCTAATATCCATGCAGAACGTGGCGAACGTTGCGCAACAGGCGTCTGACTCCTCAGATACCGAGCCACCTCTCACTACGGTTTATCCAAAGGAGTTCCATCATGACCCGTCTTCGCCTGCTCAGTGCCGCCGCCCTGCTGGCCGTGGCTGCCAACGCCAGTGCTACCAGTTTCATCGTGACCACCGACTCGATCGTCGGCGCGCTGAAAGCCACTTCCGACGCCACTTCCGATGTGACCTCCTCGTTCCGTGACGACAAGATCGTCCTCGCCGCCCGAGACGATGCCGCCAGCTTCGTGGCCAGCGAAGGCGATATCCGTGGAGTGAAGCTGGAAAGCGCGCTCGATCACATCCGCCATCAGGCGCCACAACTCAATGCCACCGATGCCCAATTGGCTCAGGCCATTCTGACCCTCTGATCGTTTGCGGAATTGCGGGACACGCCAGCCGTGTCCCGATGTTTCAACGCTGGCTCTGGCCCGGGCATTTGCGCTAGCCTTCAGGCTCGTTAACAGTTGTCGAGTCCCATGCGCTTTCTTCCAACTCTGCTCATCTCTTCTACTTTATTCACGGCCTGCTGGGCGATGTCCGCCAACGCCTTCGATGCTTTCAATGCGTCGACCCAAGGCACGGTGGTCAGCGGTTACGCTACCAGCATGGTGTCTTCTGCGCCGTTCGACCGTAAACTGCTGCTCGCCGCCCATGATGATGCGGCCGCCTTTGTTGCCAGTGACGGTGAATGGCGAGGCGCACGGCTGGAATCCGCGCTGCATTACCTGCGCAAAACCCGGCCGAAACTTCATGCCAGCGACCTTGAACTGGCAGAGGCAATTCTCGTCCAATAGTTATCCTTGTCCTTCCGGAGTCGTTCCATGCGTAGCCCGCTGATTGCTGCCGCCCTTGGCCTGTTTGTGTTGGCCGATGTGGCCCAGGCGCACACCCTGGTAGCCACCAGTAACATCATCGTTCGTGCCTCCCAGCGCAGCATCGATTTCACTTCCGATACCACCACGTCGATTCGCGATTCGAAAATCATCCGCGAAGCCCACGACGACGCCGCCAGTTTCGTCGCCAGCAACGGCGACATCCGTGGCGCGCACCTAGAAGCCGCCCTCAACACCTTGCGCACTCGCGTGCCGGAAGCGCGCGACGCCAGTGATCAGGTACTCGCCGAAGCCATTCTCGCACTGTGAAGTCCGTTGGCGCCTGGCTGCTGGCCGGGGTGTTGTTGCTGCTTGGCAACAGCGCCCACGCCGGCCTGCAATTGCGGCTCAAGACCGAGGGTCTGAGCCCGGCTCAACAACAGGCCAGTCAGGCGCTGATCGATGAGGCGATGGCGAAACTGCCGCCGAGCTTCATCGAGCGGCTGGATCGGCGCATCGACGTCGGCTGGACCGACGACATGCCTGCCAACGCTTACGGGCAGGCGACGCTGGTGTCCGAGCTCGATCTGAATCGCAAGCTGCTCGCCGGCCTCACCGATGGCAGCGCGGCGAAAGAGAAAACCAATCGCCCCCACGGCACTGTGCGCGAGGAACTGCTGGCCACGGTGCTGCACGAAATTACCCACATTTATGATCGCGCGCGTTTATGGCCGAGCGCCGAGCGCACGTTGATCCAACGCTGCACCCGACGCTTCAACAGCGCCGGGCTGATCGGCATTCCCGATGAGTGTCGCGGGCAGAACGGTCGCCGCTTCACCATCAGCGATGACCCGCGCATGCTTGACCTGGCCGGGTGGCAGCAATACGTTGGCCGCCGTGGCGAGCGTGAACAACACAACCGCCAGATCGCCCGCAGTCCGGATCTTTACGAGATCTCCAGTCCCAAGGAATTCGTTGCGGTCAACATGGAGTACTTCCTCCTCGACCCGAGTTACGCCTGCCGCCGCCCGGCGCTGTATCGCTACTACAAGGAACATTTCGGCTGGGCGCCGCCAGCGCAGGACGCCTGCAGCAAGAGCTTCGCCTTTCTCAATGCGGGCAATGACTTCGCCAAGCAGCCTCTGGGGCAAGTCGATCCGGAACGGGTCTACGCGGTCGATTACCTGCTGGCCGAGGCCAATCAGAACTGGGTCAGCCGCTGGGGCCACAGCATGTTGCGCCTGGTGATCTGCGCCCCCGGTCGCCCGCGTGGCCCGGATTGCCGCCTCGACCTCGATCAGCACCTGGTGCTGTCCTATCGCGCCTTCGTTGGCGATGTGCAGCTGTCGAGCTGGGACGGACTGGTCGGCAAATACCCGTCGCGGCTGTTCGTGTTGCCGCTGGCACAGGTGATCGACGAGTACACCAAGACCGAGCTGCGCAGCCTCGCTTCGGTGCCGCTGAACCTGTCTCGCAAGGAAATCGAAGGCGTGGTCGAACATGCTGCCGAAATGCACTGGAGCTACGACGGCAACTACTTCTTCCTGTCCAACAATTGCGCGGTAGAAGGCTTGAAACTGTTGCGCAGCGGCAGCAATAACAGCCAACTGGTCGGCCTCGACAGCATCATGCCCAACGGCTTGCTGGAAGTGCTCAAGGGCCGTGGTCTGGCCGACACCAGTGTGCTCGACGATCCGAAAGAAGCGCTGCGTCTGGGTTACCGCTTCGACTCCTTCCGCGATCGCTATCAAGCGATGTTCGATGTATTGAAGAAGCAGCTGCCGATCAAGCAGACCACTGTCGAAGACTGGCTGTCACTCAGCGCTGAACAACGCCGCGAATGGTTCGACCGCGCCGACCTGCGCACCAGCGCGGCGCTGTTGCTGCTCGAGCAAGCCAGTTTCCGCCGGCAGTTGTTGCTGGCGCAGGATGAGGTCAAGCAACGCTACCTCGGCGCCCGCGAGCTGGAAAACGGCGGCATGGACAAGGCCAACGCGACCTTGCAGCAGATCCTCGCCAACAGTGGTTTCCTCAGCCGCCCGGCGGAACTGCTCGACTCCAAGGGTTACGGACTGCCCCAGCCGAGCGAGTTCGGCCGACTGGAAGCGGAAAGCAGCCAGCGGCAGAAGAAGCTGCTGGCGCTGTCCGGCGACCTCGATACTGAAGTGCGCAAGCTGCTCGAACCCAAGCGCGCCGCCGAGATTGCCGCCAGCGAGGCCAACGTGAAGCAGATTGGCGAGCATTTGCGCAAACTGCACAAAGCTTCGGGCGGACTGCAATTACCCTGAGCAGAAAAAAAGGCTTCAGAACGCCTGTTCTGAAGCCTTTTTGTTTTCCCCTGCGGTCTTAGACGCGAGCCTTGCGCACGCCTTGGGACAGCGCCGAACAAAGGCTCAACACGCCATCGATGGCCTGTTCAGGCGTATCGGCACTGGCGATGTGATCGATCAACGCCGAGCCCACCACCACACCGTCAGCCAGACGCGCGATGGCCGCAGCCTGCTCCGGCGTACGGATACCGAAACCGATGCTGATCGGCAGATCGGTATGCCGACGCAGACGTGCAACCGCCTCTTCCACATGTTCCAGAGTCGCTGCACCGGCACCGGTGACACCGGCCACCGACACGTAGTAGACGAAACCGGAGCTGCCGTTGAGCACACGCGGCAGACGCGCGTCGTCGGTGGTCGGCGTGGTCAGGCGGATGAAGTCCAGGCCAGCAGCCTGCGCCGGGTCGCACAGCTCTTCGTTGTGCTCTGGTGGCATGTCGACCACGATCAGGCCGTCAACGCCAGCCTCTTTGGCTTCGGCGATGAAACGCTCGACGCCGAATTTGTGAATCGGGTTGAAGTAGCCCATCAACACTAGCGGCGTGTCGCTGTTGCCTTCACGGAACTCGCGAACCATTTGCAGGGTTTTCGCCAGATTCTGTTTGGCGCCCAGTGCGCGGATATTGGCCAGCTGGATCGCCGGGCCATCGGCCATCGGATCGGTGAACGGCATGCCCAGCTCGATCACATCGGCACCTGCGGCAGGCAGGCCTTTGAGGATTGCCAGCGAAGTGTCGTAGTCAGGATCACCTGCAGTGACAAAGGTCACCAGCGCGGCGCGGTTCTGTTGCTTGAGGTCGGCAAAGCGGGTTTGCAGGCGGCTCATCAGTGTTTCTCCTGCTGCGACTGTTGCATATGGTGCATCACGGTTTGCATGTCCTTGTCACCACGGCCCGAGAGGTTGACCACCATCAGGTGATCCTTCGGCAGCTTCGGTGCGCGCT
This sequence comes from Pseudomonas sp. Sample_14, assembly GCF_004307515.1. Lineage (NCBI taxonomy): Bacteria > Pseudomonadati > Pseudomonadota > Gammaproteobacteria > Pseudomonadales > Pseudomonadaceae > Pseudomonas > Pseudomonas sp. Sample_14. The sequence continues at coordinate 13,661 of NZ_RCOC01000035.1, forward strand.
TGAACACTTCGGCCAGAGCGTGGGCGCTTTCCAGGGCAGGAATGATCCCTTCCAGGCGGCAGCATTTGTGGAACGCTTCAAGAGCTTCGTCATCGGTTACCGAGGTGTACTGGACGCGGCCGATGTCATGCAACCAGGCGTGTTCAGGGCCGATGCCCGGATAGTCGAGGCCAGCGGAAATCGAGTGAGCGTCGATGATCTGCCCATCGTCGTCCTGCAGCAGGAAGGTGCGGTTACCGTGCAGCACGCCCGGCACCCCGCCGTTGAGGCTGGCCGCGTGCTTGCCGGTTTCGATGCCGTAACCGGCGGCTTCGACGCCGATGATCTCCACGCTCTTGTCATCGAGGAACGGGTGGAACAGGCCCATGGCGTTGGAACCGCCACCGATGCACGCCACCAGGCTGTCCGGCAGACGACCTTCCTGAGCTTGCAGTTGATCGCGTGTTTCCTTGCCGATGACGGCCTGGAAGTCGCGGACCATTGCTGGATAAGGGTGTGGGCCGGCCACAGTACCGATCAGATAGAAAGTGTTGTCGACGTTGGTCACCCAGTCACGCAGAGCTTCGTTCATCGCATCTTTGAGGGTGCCTGTACCGGCAACGACCGGAATGACTTCAGCGCCGAGCAGCTTCATGCGGAAGACGTTGGCCTGCTGACGTTCGATGTCGGTGGTACCCATGTAGATCACGCAGTCCAGCCCGAAACGCGCAGCAACGGTGGCCGTGGCCACGCCGTGCATGCCGGCGCCGGTCTCGGCGATGATGCGCTTCTTGCCCATGCGCCGCGCCAGCAGGATCTGGCCGATGCAGTTGTTGATCTTGTGCGCGCCGGTGTGATTCAGCTCTTCACGCTTGAGGTAGATCTTCGCGCCGCCGCAGAACTCGGTCAGGCGTTCGGCGAAATACAACGGGCTTGGACGTCCGACGTAGTCTCGCTGGAAGTAGGCCAATTCTTCCTTGAACGCCGGATCTTCCTTGGCCGCTTCGTATTCGCGAGCCAGGTCGAGGATCAACGGCATCAGGGTTTCCGCTACATAACGGCCACCGAACGCACCGAACAGGCCGTTGGCGTCAGGGCCGTTACGCAGATCAGAGGTGTTCGAAGTCTGGGTCATGGGTCGCTCCAGGTGAATTCGGTCAGAAGACAATGACGATCACTCTACCCCTGACTTTCCAGGCTGAAAACCGATAAGATCGCCACAACCTGTCAGGAAAACTCACAGATACCATGAGCCATGACCTTCCCCCGCTGAATGCCTTGCGCGCCTTCGAGGCCACCGCCCGTCTGAACAGTGTGAGTCAGGCTGCCGAACAGCTGCACGTCACCCACGGTGCGGTCAGCCGCCAGCTCAAGGTGCTTGAAGAACATCTAGGGGTGAGCCTGTTCGTCAAGGACGGACGCGGCTTGAAACTCACAGATGCCGGAGCGCGTCTGCGCGATGCCAGCGCTGAGGCGTTTGATCGGTTGCGCAGTGTTTGCGCCGAACTTACGCAAAGCACAGCGGATGCGCCGTTCGTGCTGGGTTGTTCCGGGAGCCTGCTGGCGCGCTGGTTTATTCCGCGTCTGGGGCGGCTGAATGCCGATTTGCCGGATCTGCGTCTGCACCTGTCGGCCGGTGAAGGCGATCTCGATCCCCGGCGCCCGGGCCTTGATGCGTTGTTGCTGTTCGCCGAACCACCGTGGCCGGCCGATATGCAGGTCTATGAACTGGCGGCGGAACGCATCGGCCCCGTAATGAGCCCGTTGTATAGCGGTTATCAGAAGCTGCACACCGCTGTGGCCGCAGATCTTTTTGATGAGCCCTTGCTGCACACCACCTCTCGCCCACAAGCCTGGCCCAGCTGGGCGCAGCAAAACCACCTCGATCCCAAGGCGTTGAAGCTCGGGCAAGGGTTTGAGCATTTGTATTATTTGCTGGAGGCGGCTGTTGCAGGTCTCGGCGTGGCAATCGCGCCGGAGCCGCTGGTAACCGAAGATCTGAAGGCGGGTCGCCTGGTTGCGCCGTGGGGCTTCTGCGAAACCCCGGCGCAACTGGCGTTGTGGCTACCCAAGCGCGCCGCAGATGGACGCGCCCGGCAACTGGCGCAATGGCTCAAGAACGAGCTGCGCCAGCCTGATCACTCACCGCGCTTGAACAAAAAGTAGGCGGCGAGCAGACCGATTGCACCGACAGCCACGCCGGCTGTGGTCCATGGGTGTTCCTGCGCGTAGTCACGAGTGGCAATGCCGGTCTCGCGGGTTTTCACTTTGACTTCTTCGTACGCGTCGCTGAGCAGATGACGGGAATGTTTCAGCGCACTTTCGGCGTTGCTTTTCAGCGCCTTGAGGGTCTTGCGCGACTCGTCCGAAGCATCGTCTTTCAAGCTTTCCAACGATTTGAGCAGACTCTCGATCTCGGCTTCCATGCTTTGCAACGAGGCTTTACGTAAAGAGGTGTTGGCCATGGTGGCTCTCCTGCATTGGTGATGAGTGGCGTGTGTTGGTTGGGACTTCAGCATGTCCAGAAAGTGCAGAAATTCTGAACTTCGGCAGCGCAGCGGCGCCGAATTCATCAGTGCAATTGCCTGCTAGGCTCAATTTCACACGCCATTCCAACCCAAGGAGAACGCCATGAGTGATCATCACACCTACAAGAAAGTCGAGCTGGTCGGCTCGTCCACTACCAGCATCGAAGACGCCATCAACAATGCACTGGCCGAGGCGAACAAAACCCTGCGCAATCTGGAATGGTTTGAAGTGACCGAAACCCGTGGCCACATCGAAAATGGCCAGGTAGCGCACTTTCAGGTCACGCTGAAAGTCGGCTTCAAGATTGCCGCCAGCTGAGTTTGAGCTAGTCTTCTGAACTTGCGCGCTGGCCGAGTGCCATAGGGAATGGCAAAGCGCTACAAGGTGAGCGCATCGGGTGGATGACTCGATGCCCGCCTCTTTCAATCCGACCAGGGAGTGCGACCGATGAAGAAGTTCATGTTGGCAGTAGGTTTGTTGAGCCTTGCGGGTGGTGCGTTTGCAGCCGGCAAGCCATGTGACGAGCTGAAAAGCGAAATCGCCGCGAAGCTCGACGCCAAAGGCGTTTCCGGATATTCGCTGGAAGTTGTCGACAAGGGTGCGGCGGCTGATGGTGACGTCGTCGGCAGTTGCGAAGGCGGCAGCAAGGAAATCGTCTACAAACGCGGTTGATTGCGCCTGAAATACAAAAGCCGACGTGGATGCGTCGGCTTTTTTGTGGGCTCCATGTGCCCGATGTGGGAGCGAGCTTGCTCGCGAAACCGGTGGGTCAGTCGACATATCGAGTGCCTGACACTCCGTCTTCGCGAGCAAGCTCGCTCCCACAAGGTATGTGTGGTGAATCTTAGCCCTTCATCACCTGCGCCAGCAGCTCGTACGAGCGCACGCGATCAGCATGCTCATACAAATCACTGGTGAAAATCAGCTCGTCCGCCTGGGTCTGCTCGATCAACACCTCAAGCTTGGCGCGGATCTTCTGCGGGCCGCCGACCATGGCGAGGCCGAGAAAATCGCCCACCGCCTCACGTTCATGGGGCAGCCACAGACCGTCCATGGTTTTCACCGGCGGACGCTGCACCAGGCTCTGGCCACGCATCAACGCAAGAATGCGCTGGTACACCGACGTCGCCAGGTAATCGGCTTGCTCATCGGTATCCGCTGCCACCAGCGGCACGCCGAGCATCACGTACGGCTTGTCGAGCACCGCCGACGGTTTGAAGTGATTGCGGTAGATACGGATCGCCTCGTGCATGAAGCGCGGCGCGAAGTGCGAGGCGAAGGCGTAAGGCAAGCCGCGCTCACCCGCCAATTGCGCACTGAACAGACTTGAGCCGAGCAGCCAGATCGGCACGTTGGTGCCGGTGCCGGGCATGGCGATCACCCGTTGCTCCGGGGTGCGCGGGCCGAGGTAGCGCATCAGTTCGGCAACGTCTTCAGGGAAGTCGTCAGCGCTGCCCGAGCGCTCACGGCGCAAGGCGCGGGCGGTCATCTGGTCAGAGCCGGGCGCGCGGCCCAGACCCAAGTCGATGCGTCCCGGGTACAGGCTCTCGAGGGTGCCGAACTGCTCGGCAATCACCAGCGGCGCATGGTTGGGGAGCATCACCCCGCCGGAACCGACGCGGATCGTCGACGTGCCTCCGGCCAGATAGCCGAGCAACACCGAAGTGGCCGAACTGGCGATGCCGTCCATGTTGTGGTGTTCGGCGACCCAGAAGCGCGTGTAGCCGAATTTCTCGGCATGCTGCGCCAGGTCCAGCGAGTTGCGCAGCGATTGCCCCGCGCTGCCGTTTTCGCGCACCGGCACCAGATCGAGGGTGGAAAATTTAACATCGGACAGTTTTTTCATGAACCTGCATCTCCGGGTGGGGAGGCAGGTTTTTCTTGCGAACGAAAACCTGCCAAATCCATAAGCGTGTTTTATGGAATGAGGGCATATACCCGAGATTCAATAGCAGCGACGAAATTTCCTACTAAAAAAGTCAACGATTCAGCCAGGCTGAACTTTGTTCCGCCGTCTATCCTCAGAAGCCTTGCTAGTAAAAACCGCGACGGCGCGGCGTTCCGCGCCATATTTGAGGAGGCAGACATGGCTATCGTGAAAAAGGCATCGGCGCATTGGGAAGGCGATCTGAAAACCGGTCTCGGCTCGATCTCCACCGAAACCGGCGTACTGCGCGAAGCGCCGTACGGCTTCAAGGCGCGCTTTGAAGGCGGCAAAGGCACCAACCCGGAAGAATTGATCGGCGCGGCCCACGCCGGGTGCTTCTCCATGGCGTTTTCGATGATTCTCGGCGATGCCGGCCTGAAGGCAGACAGCATCGACACCAACGCCGAAGTCACCCTCGATCAGGTTGACGGCGGCTTCGCGATCACTGCGGTGAAGCTGATTCTCAAGGCGAAAATCCCGGGCGCAACTCAGCAGCAGTTTGAAGAGCTGAGCAACAAGGCCAAGGAAGGGTGCCCGGTTTCCAAGGTGCTGAATGCGAAGATCACGCTTGAGGCTTCGCTGGTCAGTTGATTCGGCGTTTGCCGGGCTGACGCCTTCGCGAGCAGGCTCGCTCCCAGAGGGGGATTTGTGCACGTCGCAGATCCAGTGTGTTAGCGAGCTTGCTCGCGAAGGCAGTCTCGAAACCTGCTCAGCGGCCGGCAATTAATACAAGGTGTGAGCAAAGTCAGAACCCGCTCTGCAGAATTGTGGTCGAATAATCGACAGCAGCTTCAGCGCACACCCGTGCGCGCTGCCTCAAGGAGCTTCATCGATGAAACGTATTGGCTTGGCGATTCTTTGCAGTGCACTGGCCACGTCCGCTTTCGCAGCCCCCAAAAAATGCGAGGAGCTTAGAAAGGAGATCGAGATCAAGATCCAGGCGAAGGCGATCCCAACGTACACCCTTGAAATCATCACGGCAGAAGAGGCGAAGCAGCACGACTCGGCCATGATCGTCGGTTCTTGCGAGAACGGCACCAAGCGGATTATCTATCAGAGAAACGATAGCTGATTGCCTATCACGGCACGCAATTGATCTGCCGCTCGTTGGCAACGATCTGCCCCTGACGATTGATCAAGCGTGCACTTGGCGTGAAGGCCAGCGATCGGGCCTCAAGGCGGTAACGCTGCCCGGCCTCGAAGTGTTCATAGGGCACGGTCATGTAACACAGCCGCTCTTGCGGATCGGTATCCATGCCCTGACCACCCCCGAATACTTCGAAGTCAAAGCGCACGGTGAGCTCATGACTACCGGGCGTCACCTGAAAAAACCGTCCGTCGCGCAAGCGCTGTTTATCCAGGCGCTCGGCCATCAGCACTTTGCCGCCGGGGGTAGGCATGGCGAAGTCGACCCAGGCTTTGTCTGGATCGGCCGCCGGCAACGGGCTCTGACAACCGGCGAGCACACTGGCGGCCAGCAATGTCGTCAACTTGCGCATGATCGATATCCTTTGACGGGATTTGCAGCATAGCGCCGATCAACTGCTCTGACAGCCCGCCGGTGTGCCCTGGCCGACAACCTTGCGCTGTTCGTCATAAAGCTTGGCCCAAGGCCGGAAGCCGATGCTGCCCGCCTGCAGCTGATAGCGCTGGCCGGCGTTGAAATCCTTGAATTTCACGCTCAACTGGCAATCGCGCCACAGCGGTTCGGCAGTCGGGCCGATGTTGGTGGCCTCGACCGGGAATTGATAGCGCACCTTCAGCTCATGGCTGCCGGGCTGCACTTCGAAATAACGTTTGTCGACAGCCTGTGTGGCATCGACTTGTACGGCTTGCAGCGCCGTGTCGTGTTGGCGAGCGTCAAGATCGATCCAGGCTTGCGAAGGGTCGGGGTCGGGCATTCCGAATCCGGCACAACCGGCCAGCGTCAGCAGGCCTCCTGTCAGCATCAACATGCGCATAGCGGTGCTCCTTGAGGCGGGATAGTCTTGGGGCAGACTTTCCGGGGAATTTCTTATTTTGATCAGGCCATTTTCTAGCCTTGGGTTACTTGATCGCGTTTTTCCGATTTTGTTTCCGGGTGTGTTGTTTTTGTTGCTCAACGGTTGCACCAGCGTCAGCTATTACAGCCAGTTGGCCAGCGGCCAACTGCAATTGCTGCGCGCACGGGAGCCGGTCGAAAAAGTCATTGCCGACCCCAGCCGCGATGCCAGATTGCGCGCGCATCTGGCTCAATCACAAAAGGCCCGCACGTTCGCCAGCGAGCATCTGCACTTGCCGGACAACCAGAGCTATCGTCTCTACGCCGACATCGGCCGGCCGTTCGTGGTGTGGAACGTGTTCGCCACCGCAGAGTTTTCCCTGACGCCGCAGAATCACTGCTTCCCGATTGCCGGCTGCGTGGCCTATCGCGGCTACTACAGCCAGAGCGCCGCCCGTGGCGAAGCGGCGCTTCAGCGCTTGCAGGGCATGGACGTGTCGATCGGCGGGGTCGAGGCGTACTCGACGCTCGGCTGGTTCAATGACCCGATCCTCAATTCGATGATGGGCTGGGGCGACGAACGACTGGCCACGCTGATCTTTCATGAACTGGCGCACCAGAAGTTCTATGTGAAGGACGACACTGAATTCAACGAGTCTTTCGCCACCTTCGTCGAGCAGGAAGGCACGCGGCAATGGCGCGCGTTCCGCGGGCTGCCGGCGGAGTCGGATGCCAGGCTCAAGCAGCGTGACCAGTTCATCGGTCTGGTACTCGACACGCGCTCACGGCTGGAGACGCTGTATGCGCAGCCGCTGTCGGTTGAGCAGATGCGTGAGCGCAAAGCAGCTGAATTCGAGCGCTTGCGCCGGGAGTATCGGGTCATGCGCGACAGTCAGTGGGCCGGGGACAAACGCTATGACGCTTGGGTCAATGCGCCACTGAACAACGCGCGGTTGTTGCCGTTCGGGCTGTATGACCAGTGGGTGCCGGCGTTTGCGGCGCTGTTCAGGCAAATGGATGGGGATTGGCTGAGGTTTTATGCCGAGGTTGAGCGGTTGGGACGGTTGCCGGTTGATGAGCGTAAGGCGGCTTTGAGGGCCTTGGCAGTTCCTGAGTCCTCCAGCGGCTGACGGGCCTCATCGCTGGCAAGCCAGCTCCCACAGGGACAGCGGTGAGCCTGAAGAATCGCTAACCTGTGGGAGCTGGCTTGCCAGCGATAGCCATCTGCTCAGCGCTGCAAAAACGCCTGATGCAACTCGTCCAAAGTTTCAAAGTGATAAGCCGGCGCCTCGGCATTCAGTTCTTCAAAACTGCCGAACCCATAGCCCACCGCCGCTGCATCCAGGCCATTGCTGCGCGCGCCGATCAGGTCGTGCTTGCGATCGCCGATCATCAGGGTCTGCGCGGGGTCCAGGCGTTCTTCCTCAAGCAAGTGCGCAATCAGCTCAACCTTGTTGGTCCGCGTGCCGTCCAGTTCGCTGCCGTAGATCACTTTGAAGTGGCGGGCGAAGTCGAAGTGCCGGGCGATCTCGCGGGCGAACACCCACGGTTTGGAGGTGGCGATGTACAACTGCCGCCCCTGCCCGCTCAAGGTTTCCAGCAACGGCGTGACCCCGTCGAACACCCGATTCTCATAGAGGCCGGTGACCTTGAAGCGCTCGCGATAGAAATTCACCGCTTCCCAGGCCCTGGCCTCGTCGAAGTCGTAGAACTGCATGAACGCTTGCAGCAGCGGCGGGCCGATGAAGTGTTCCAGTTTGCTCAGGTCCGGTTCGTCGATGCCGAGATTGGCCAAGGCAAATTGAATTGAGCGGGTGATGCCCTCACGCGGGTCGGTCAGGGTGCCATCGAGGTCGAACAGTACGGTCTGGTAATGCATGGAAATTCCCGAGCAGGTGTAGGCGATTCAGAGCTGGTCGTAGCCTTCGGCCAGATGCAGGTCCTTGAGCTTGACGTAATTCGCCGCGCTGTAGGTGAAGAAGGCGTTTTCCTTGTCGGTCAGCGGGCGCACTTGCTTGACCGGGCTGCCGACATACAGAAAGCCACTCTGCAGGCGCTTGCCCGGCGGCACCAGGCTGCCGGCGCCGATGATCACATCGTCTTCCACCACGGCACCGTCCATGACGATGCTGCCCATGCCGATCAATACGCGGCTGCCCACGGTGCAGCCGTGCAGCATGACCTTGTGGGCGATGGTCACGTCGTCCCCGATCAGCAATGGAAAGCCGTCCGGGTTGAACGGGCCGGCGTGGGTGATGTGCAGCACACAGCCGTCCTGCACGCTGGTGCGCGCACCGATGCGGATGCGGTGCATGTCGCCACGGATCACCGTCAGCGGCCAGACCGAGCTGTCTGCGCCAATTTCGACGTCGCCGATCACCACCGCCGAACCGTCGACGAATGCGCCGTTGCTCAGGCGGGGGGTGTGATTCTGGTATTTGCGAAGGGACACGATTAGTTCTCTCTCTGTCGCCGATAGCTGCGGTGAGTGTCGATTGTAATTAAGATGGGCGCATGTTTCTTCCAGCCAAGGTGCCAACCGTGAGCGTGAACAACCCTCTTTTGCAGTCCTACGACCTGCCGCCGTTCTCCACGATCCGTGCCGAACACGTCCTGCCCGCCATCGAAACCATCCTCGCGGACAACCGCGCCGCCATCGCCGAAATTCTCAAGACCCAGGGCAAGAACCCGACCTGGGCCGGTCTGGTGCTGGCGATGGACGAACTCAATGATCGTCTCGGTGCGGCGTGGAGCCCGGTCAGCCATCTTAACGCCGTGTGCAACAGCGCCGAACTGCGTGAAGCCTACGAGTCGTGCCTGCCGGCCCTGAGCGCCTACTCCACCGAGATGGGCCAGAACCGCGAACTGTTCCAGGCGTATGAAGCGTTGGCCAACAGTCCGGAAGCTGCCAATTTTGACGTCGCGCAAAAAACCATCCTGGAACACGCCCTGCGCGATTTCCGTCTGTCGGGTATCGATCTGCCGGAAGCCGAGCAGAAACGTTACGCCGAAGTGCAGAGCAAACTGTCAGAGCTGGGCAGCCGCTTCTCCAACCAACTACTCGACGCCACCCAGGCGTGGACCAAGCACATCACCGACGAAGCCGCCCTCGCCGGTCTGACCGATTCGGCCAAGGCGCAGATGGCTGCCGCAGCCCAGGCCAAAGGCCTCGACGGCTGGCTGATCACCCTGGAATTCCCCAGCTACTACGCCGTGATGACCTATGCGCAGGACCGCGCACTGCGCGAAGAAGTCTACGCCGCCTACTGCACCCGTGCCTCGGACCAAGGCCCGAATGCTGGCCAGAACGACAACGGTCCGGTGATGGAAGAAATCCTCGAACTGCGTCAGGAAGTGGCCCGATTGCTGGGCTTCGCCAGTTTCGCCGAGCTGAGCCTGGCGACGAAAATGGCCGAATCCAGCGATCAGGTGCTGAGCTTCCTGCGCGATCTGGCCCAACGCAGCAAGCCGTTCGCCGCGCAGGATCTGCAACAGCTGCGCGCTTACGCCGCCGAACAGGGCTGCGCCGACCTGCAAAGCTGGGACAGTGGTTTCTACGGCGAAAAACTCCGCGAGCAGCGTTACAGCGTCGCTCAGGAAACCCTGCGAGCCTACTTCCCGATCGACAAAGTCCTCAGCGGCCTGTTCGCCATCGTCCAGCGTTTGTACGGCATCGAGATCGCCGAGCAGAAAGGCTTCGACACCTGGCATCCGGACGTCCGCCTGTTCGAGATCAAGGAAAACGGCCAGCACGTCGGCCGCTTCTTCTTCGACCTGTATGCCCGCGCCAACAAGCGTGGCGGCGCATGGATGGACGGCGCCCGCGACCGTCGTCGCACCGTCGACGGTGTGCTGCAAAGCCCAGTCGCCAATCTGGTGTGCAACTTCACCCCGGCCGACAGCGGCAAGCCTGCGCTGCTGACCCATGATGAAGTGACCACCCTGTTCCACGAGTTCGGCCACGGCCTGCATCACCTGCTGACCCGCGTCGAACACGCTGGCGTATCCGGCATCAATGGCGTGGCCTGGGACGCAGTCGAGCTGCCGAGCCAGTTCATGGAAAACTGGTGCTGGGAGCCGGAAGGCCTCGCGCTGATCTCCGGCCACTACGAGACCGGCGAGCCACTGCCGCAGGACCTGCTGGAAAAAATGCTCGCGGCGAAGAATTTCCAGTCCGGGCTGATGATGGTGCGTCAGCTGGAATTTTCGCTGTTCGACTTCGAACTGCACGCCACCCACGGCGATGGCCGCAGCGTGGCGCAAGTGCTCGAGGGCGTGCGTGACGAAGTGTCGGTGATGCGTCCACCGGCTTACAACCGCTTCCCCAACAGCTTTGCGCACATTTTCGCCGGCGGTTACGCAGCGGGTTACTACAGCTACAAGTGGGCTGAAGTGCTGTCCGCCGATGCCTTTTCGAAATTCGAGGAAGACGGCGTGCTTAACGCTGAAACCGGTCGGGCGTTCCGCGAGGCGATTCTGGCGCGCGGCGGCTCGCAGGCACCGATGGTGCTGTTCGTCGACTTCCGTGGCCGTGAGCCGTCGATCGACGCGCTGTTGCGCCACAGCGGCCTGAGTGAGGACGCGGCAGCATGAGCGACGGCCCTGTGATCACCAAGAAGCGCTTTATCGCCGGGGCGGTCTGCCCGGCGTGCAGCGAGCCGGACAAGTTGATGATGTGGAACGAAGACGGCGTGCCGCACCGCGAATGCGTGGCTTGCGGCTACTCCGACACCCTCAACGAGCAGGGCCTGTCGGTGCCCAAAGAACTGGGCACGCGGGTCAATACCAGTGCGCTGAAGCCTGCCGCCGACAAAAAGGTCCAGGCCGTGCAGTTCTTCCCCAACCCCAAGTTGAAGAAAAAGCCCGACGAGCAACAGTGACAACTACCGCCACCTGCCGATGATCGTCGTCAGGTGGCGGTAACTATCTACCACCTCGCCCCCGCGCTTCGTGATTAGGCTGGTCAATCCAGCCCTCTCTCACGGAAGACGCCATGCCTGACACCAACCCACTCCTGCAACAATGGCAGTTGCCGCCCTGGTCGGCGATACGCGCCGAACATCTGCTGCCGGCAGTCGAGCGCATCGTTGCCGACAACCTGCTGGTTATTGAAAACGTCATCGCCACTCAAGTCGATCATCCCAACTGGGACGACGTGGTCATTGCCATTGATGAAGCCGATGCACGCCTGAATGAAACCATGGCGATTATCGAATTCCTTTCGGTCAGACATGCCGATGATCCCGAGTGGTTGGCGCAGGAAGCGCTCAGCACCCACGCTGCACAGCATTACAAGGCTGCGAAGGCCGGCAATCGACAGTTGCTCCAGGTTTATCAACGATTGGCACAGAGCTCCATAGCCGCCAGCTTCAGTGATGCACGCAAAGCCTCGCTGGCGAAAATCCTGCGCAGGTTTCACCTGGCCGGCAGCGAATTGTCGAGTGCGCAGCGCACGGATCTGACGCGATTGAACGGCGAAATCGATCTGCTGGAAAAGCGCTTCATGAGCAATCTCAGATCGGTCAACGCTGCATGGAGCAAGGACATCGACGATGCAGCGCTGTTGGCAGGACTGCCGGCCGAAACGCAGGCGCATCTGGCCGCCAATGCCAAGAATGCCGGGCTGTCCGGGTGGCGGCTGACACTCGATCAGAACACTTACGATCAGGTCATGAAGCGGGCGCGGCACCGCGGTTTACGTGAAGAGTGTTTCAAAGCCTGGTGCACCCGCGCTTCGGATCAGGGGCCATACGCCGGCCGCTTCGACAACGGACCGGTGCTGCACAAGCTGCTGGCGGCGCGTCATGCCAAAGCCCGTCTGTTGGGTTTCGACAATTTCGCTCAACTGCGACTGCTCGACCGCATGGCCGTGGATACTGACCAGGTCCGCCGTTTTCTGCAGCAGCAGATCGCCCTCAACGCAGCGGCGCTTGCGCGCGAAACCGATGACCTGCAAGCCTCTGCACGCCAGTACGGTATTGATCAGATAGAAGCGTGGGATCACGACTTCCTCGCCGAGCAATTGCGCTTGAAACAGTTGGGCGGCGAGGAGCAGGACCTGCGCCTGTTTTTTCCGCTGGACGCCATACTGCAGAGCCTGTGCCGCTTCAGTGAGCACATGTTCGGCATCAGGATCAGCGAAAACATTCGCCTGGAGACTTTCAACGAAAACGTGCGCCTGTTCGAAGTCAGCGAGCATGAGCAAGCGGTCGGCTTCATCTACATCGACCCGTTCCACCGCGCCGCTGGCGCCGACTACGCCTGGACAGGTGTACTGCGCAACCGACGGATCAATGCGGAAGGCCGGCCATCACTGCCGATAGCCTCGCTTCAATGCAATTACACGGCCGCCGCCGACGGGCTGAATCTGCTGGCACATCAGGATCTGCGCGTGCTGCTGCACGAATTCGGCCATTGCCTGCATCACGTGCTGACACATTCGCCGCACTACAATCTTTCCGGCATTTCGCAACTGAGCCGCGACGCTGCCGAGTTTGTCGGGCAGCTGTTCGAGAAATGGGCGCTATCCGGGCAATTCCTGCGCTGGCTGGGTACGCATCATCAGAGCGGTGAGCGCCTGTCGCAAACGCAGGCCGACGCCGCGTTTTCCACCACCGACATCCAGCGCAGCCGAGAGACGGCGATGCTGCTGCTGAGCGCGCTGTTCGACTTCGAACTGCATCGCAGTCACGGCGACGGTCGCACTGTTCAACAAGTGATGGCGGATGTGCAAAGCGCATTCCCGGGCCTGCATATTCCAGCCTACTGCCGCTTCGCCAACAGCTGCGATTATCTGGTCACCGGTTACGAGGCTTCGCTTTACGCCTACAAATGGTCGGGTGTGCTGGCGAGCGAGGCGTTCAAACGCTTCGAACGTGAAGGTCTGTTCAATGAACAGACGGGCCGGGACCTGCGCAAGCACCTGCTGTCGGGAGACAGACAGTCACTCCCCGCCGCGCTGCAAGCGTTCTTGGGTAAACCGATCGACAGCGCGCTGTTTCCTGCACCAGCCGATTGAGCTGATCAACGCTGGACGTGCGCCGAGTCGAACCAGCTCTTCATCGAACACATGGCGAATGCACTGGTGCTGCATTCGCCATTGATCAGGGCTTCGTGCAACCGATCGACATCGGCCTGCATCACGTAGCGCACGCTGTCGTGGAAATGCTGACTGTCACCAAAACCGCCCTCGGTCATTTCCTTGAGCGCCTGCTCTTTGCTCCAGCCCTGCACCACCACGCGGTACATCGCCGCCATCAGACCGGTGCGGTCAGAACCGTGCTTGCAGTGCATGAGCACCGGGCCGTCGGCTTCGGCGGACTGAATCGCGCGCAGAGCCTTGAGCACATCGCTGTCGTCGACGTGATTGGTGCGATACGGCAGTTGCACTTGCTTGATGCCCGGCGCGGAGAGCCAATCGCTATCAGCATCAGGCAGGAAGTTGATTACGGTGACGACATGCAGATCGTTCAACAGCGGCACCGCGCTGCGGCTGGGCAAGGCGCTGCGATACAGCGTCGGTGACATGCGGAACAGGTTGAACTGCGCCTCAACCGGCTGTGCCCACTCGGCCGGGCGAGATGCCGTGGCGTCGGCCGCCCGGGCTGCAATGCCATGCAACAGGGCAACAAGCGAAAAACATAACGCGGGGAAAAAGCGCACTCGAGACATGCTGGGCTGACCGTTTCGGCAATCTTCATTGAAGGAATTGCAGCTTCGCTTTTGAGCGGTCAACGCGCCGTGAGCCGGTCGTCAAAGAAACGTGAATCGTCGCTTCGCCGGGCTTTTTTCCAGGAAAACGGTTTTTCTTGATGCTTAGCCTGCTACCATTTGTCACATGATGTTGCAGACGTGGCGCCCTTTTTCGGGACAGCCCCTCGTCATCGCGACGCAAAATTCCTCGAGCTGCTCGCAGAAGCGGCTGACTTCTATGCCTGATGAGGTGCCCCCCATGTCTGATCAAGATCGAGACAACCCGCGGCGTGAGTTCTTGCGCAAATCCCTGACCCTGATTCCGGTGGTCACACTTGCCGGTACCGGCCTGGGCAGCAGCGTGCTGCAAGCCGCACCTGAAAGCACACCGGCGCCTGCCGCAGCAAAACCGGCCGCGGCTGGCGCCGGTGAGTATCAGCCGAGCTTTTTCACCGCCGAAGAATGGGCGTTCATCAACGCTGCCGTCGCCCAGTTGATCCCCAACGATGCGCAGGGCCCGGGCGCGCTTGAAGCCGGCGTGCCGGAATACATCGACCGGCAGATGAACACCCCGTACGCCGCCGGTGCCCTGTGGTACATGCAAGGCCCATTCAATGCCGACGCTGCGCCGGAGATGGGCTGGCAGAGCAAACTGGTACCCAAAGACATCTATCGCCTCGGCATCGCCGCCACGGATCAGTGGGTAAAAGGTCTCAGCGGTAAAACATTTGCCGAGCAAGACAGCGCTACCCGAGACGATTTGCTCAAGCAACTCGAAGCCGGCAAGCCGCAGTTCGATGCGGTGCCGGCGAAGATTTTCTTCAATCTGCTGCTGCAAAACACCAAGGAAGGTTTCTTCTGCGACCCGATCCACGGTGGCAATAAAGGCATGGTCGGCTGGACGATGATCGGTTTCCCCGGCGCCCGCGCCGATTTCATGGATTGGGTGGAACGCAACGAGCAATACCCCTTCCCGGCAGTGTCGATTCGCGGCGAGAGGGCGTAAGCATGGCAACGGTAATGAAGAAGGTTGATGCAGTCATCGTCGGTTTCGGCTGGACGGGGGCGATCATGGCCAAGGAACTCACCGAGGCGGGCCTCAACGTGCTGGCGCTGGAGCGTGGGCCGATGCAGGACACTTACCCCGACGGCAACTATCCGCAGGTGATCGACGAACTCACCTACAGCGTGCGCAAGAAACTCTTTCAGGACATCTCCAAAGAGACGGTGACCATTCGCCACAGCGTCAACGACATCGCCCTGCCCAACCGCCAGTTGGGCGCGTTCCTGCCGGGGAATGGCGCCGGCGGCGCCGGTCTGCACTGGTCGGGCGTGCACTTTCGCGTCGACCCGATCGAGTTGCGCATGCGCAGCCACTATGAAGAACGCTACGGCAAAAGCTTCATCCCCAAGGACATGACCATCCAGGATTTCGGCGTCAGCTATGAAGAGCTGGAACCGTTTTTTGACTTCGCGGAAAAAGTCTTCGGCACCTCCGGCCAGGCCTGGACGGTGAAAGGCCAACTGGTCGGTCAGGGCAAGGGCGGCAACCCATACGCGGCGGATCGCTCCAATCCATTTCCGTTGGAAGCGCAGAAGAACACCGTATCCGCACAGCTGTTCGGCAAAGCGGCTACAGAAGTCGGTTACAAACCCTACAACCTGCCTTCGGCAAATACCTCTGGGCCGTACACCAATCCCTACGGCGCACAGATGGGGCCGTGCAATTTCTGCGGATTCTGCAGCGGCTACGTCTGCTACATGTATTCCAAGGCCTCGCCGAACGTGAACATTCTGCCGGCGCTCAAGCCCCTGCCGAATTTCGAACTGCGGCCCAACTCCCATGTACTGCGGGTCAACCTCGACAGCAGCAAGTCCAAAGCCACCGGTGTCACCTACATCGACGGCCAGGGCCGCGAGATCGAGCAGCCGGCGGACCTGGTGATCCTCGGCGCGTTCCAGCTGCACAACGTGCGTCTGATGCTGCTCTCCGGGATCGGCAAACCCTACGACCCGATCAGCGGCGAAGGCGTGGTCGGGCGTAACTTCGCCTACCAGAACATGGCCACCATCAAGGCCTTCTTCGACAAGGACACCCACACCAACAACTTCATCGGCGCTGGCGGCAACGGCGTGGCGGTGGACGACTTCAACGCCGATAACTTCGATCACGGCCCGCACGGCTTTGTCGGTGGTTCGCCGATGTGGGTCAACCAGGCTGGCAGTCGACCGATTGCCGGCACCTCGAACCCGCCGGGCACGCCGGCCTGGGGCAGCGCGTGGAAACGCGCCACCGCCGATTACTACACCCACCAGGTGTCGATGGACGCCCACGGCGCGCACCAGTCCTACCGTGGCAACTACCTCGATCTCGATCCGGTGTACCGCGATGCCTACGGCCTGCCGCTGCTGCGCATGACCTTCGACTGGCAGGAAAACGACATCAAGATGAACCGCTTCATGGTCGAGAAAATGGGCAAGATCGCCCAAGCCATGGGCCCGAAAGCCATTGCGGTGATCGGCAAGCAGGTCGGCGACCACTTCAACACCGCCTCGTACCAGACCACCCACCTCAACGGTGGCGCAATCATGGGTACCGATCCGAAGACCAGCGCGCTGAACCGCTATTTGCAGAGCTGGGACGTGCACAACGTGTTCGTCCCGGGCGCCTCGGCGTTCCCGCAGGGCCTGGGCTACAACCCGACCGGACTGGTGGCGGCGCTGACCTACTGGTCGGCGAAAGCGATCCGCGAGCAATACCTGAAAAACCCCGGCCCGCTGGTGCAGGCTTAAGGAGCGATGACCATGAAAACTTTCGTTATCGCCACCCTCGCCCTGCTCGGCAGCACTGCAATTTATGCGGCCGATGTTGATCAAAATCTGATCAAACAAGGTGAATACCTCGCCCGCGCCGGTGACTGCGTGGCCTGTCACACCGCCAAGGGCGGCAAGCCGTTCGCCGGCGGGCTGCCGATGGAAACACCGATCGGCACGATCTACTCGACCAACATCACCCCGGATAAAACCGGCTTGCGCGATTACAGCTTCGAGGACTTCGACCAGGCCGTGCGCCACGGTGTGGCCAAAAACGGCAGCACGTTGTACCCGGCGATGCCTTACCCGTCCTACGCGCGGGTCAACCAGGCCGACATGCAAGCGCTGTACGCCTACTTCATGCACGGCGTCGAACCGGTGGCGCAGGAGAACAAGGCCAGCGACATTCCGTGGCCGTTGAGCATGCGCTGGCCGCTGATGGGCTGGCGCTGGCTGTTCGCACCGAAGGTCGAGGATTACCAGGCCACATCGGCCGATCCGGTGATCGATCGTGGCGCATACCTGGTCGAAGGCCTCGGCCACTGCGGCGCCTGTCACACCCCGCGCGCCCTGACCATGCAGGAAAAATCCCTGAGCGCGGCGGACGGCAGCGAATTCCTCGCCGGCAGTGCGCCGCTGGAAGGCTGGATCGCCAAGAGCCTGCGCGGCGATCACAAGGATGGCCTCGGCAGCTGGAGCGAAGAACAACTGGTGCAGTTTCTCAAGACCGGGCGCAGTGATCGCAGCGCAGTATTCGGCGGCATGAGTGATGTGGTCACCCACAGCATGCAATACATGAGCGACGCCGACCTCACCGCGATTGCCCGCTATCTCAAATCACTGCCGGCCAATGACCCGGCGGATCAGCCGCATCAGTACGACCAGAAAGTAGCCAAAGCGCTGTGGAACGGTGACGACAGCCAACGCGGCGCGTCGGTGTACATCGACAACTGCGCGGCCTGCCACCGTACCGATGGTCATGGCTACACCCGGGTGTTCCCGGCGCTGGCGGGCAATCCGGTGCTGCAGACGGATGACCCGACCTCGCTGATTCATATCGTGCTCAAGGGCGGGACTTTACCGGCAACGCACACCGCGCCATCGACCTTCACCATGCCCGGTTTCGCTTGGCGCCTGTCGGATCAGGAAGTCGCGGATGTGGTGAGTTTCATTCGTGGCAGCTGGGGCAACAAGGGTGCGCCAGTGAAAGCTGCCGATGTTGCCGAGTTGCGTACGGAGGATATGAAGCAGACCTCCGGTGACGATCTGGGCCAAGTGACGCAACACAACTGACCACTCGCCCGGCGGCACTAGCCAGATGAGGATCGCCTCGATACTGTGCGCATATACAGTATCGGGGCGTTTTCATGTCTATTCCATTGCCACCTCGCGGTCGCGGCACCGCAACCAACCCGCACAACCGCTTTGCGCCGAGTCGTTCGGTGGCCGAGGACGATGGCTGGTATCAGGAAGTGCCAGAGACGCAAAACACCGAAGTGATCATCGAGAAGGCCAAATCGATCATCAGCCGCAACACCTCGCCGGATCTGCCCTTCGACCGTTCGGTAAATCCCTATCGCGGCTGCGAACACGGCTGCATCTATTGCTATGCACGGCCCAGCCACGCCTATTGGGACATGTCACCGGGCCTGGATTTCGAAACCCGGCTGATTGCCAAGACCAATGCCGCCCAGGTCCTTGAGGAACAGCTGAGCAAACCCGGCTATCAATGTGCGCCGATCAATCTCGGCTCCAATACCGACCCGTATCAGCCCATCGAGCGCGAACACAAGATCACCCGTCAGACCCTGGAAGTGCTGCTGCGATACCGACATCCGGTGACCATCGTCACCAAAGGTTCGCTGATTCTGCGCGATCTCGATTTGCTGACCGAGTTGGCGCAGCAACGGCTGGTAACGGTGATGATCAGCTTGACCACGCTGGATGATGAACTCAAACGCATCCTCGAACCCCGCGCCGCTGCGCCCAAGGCACGCCTGCGCGCGATCCGGGTCATGCGTGAAGCAGGCATTCCGGTCGGCGTGCTGTGTTCGCCGATGATTCCGATGATCAATGACAGCGAAATCGAAAGCCTGCTCACCGAGGCCCACACCGCCGGTGCGCAAAGCGCCGCCTACATGATGCTGCGCCTGCCGCTGGAAGTCGCGCCGCTGTTTGAGGAGTGGTTGCAGGCGCACTATCCACAACGTGCCGCCCATGTGCTGAGCCTGATCCGCCAGAGTCGCGGCGGCGAACTCTACGACAGCCGTTTCGGTGCGCGGATGCGCGGCGAAGGACCGTTTGCCGACCTGCTCGCACAAAGATTTGCCAAGGCCATCAAAAAGCTTGGCCTGAACAAACGCGAGGGCTATAACCTCGACTGCTCGGCCTTCTGTCCGCCGGGTCGCCAGATGTCGTTGATTTAGCGACAATTGGCTTTGGGTTGACGGGTTGGAATCCTTCCGCCGAAACACGCCGGTCACGTTTTTTGTGACCTGGAACACACGTTCTAGAGCGTTTGATTCAGTTTCAGTTAAGTTTCGGCGGCTACCTTGTTCATCGAGTGACTGACGGGTCGGGATGACCCGGATGGTTTAAACAGCCACTGGCTTCATACCGGAATACCGGGGAAGACTCCCTGAATCCGCACAAGAGGATGAATCATGAGTGACAAGGATAAACAGTCGTTGGCTGCCTCGGCGCAAAGCCCTGAAGCACAATCCGCCGATGCAGCACTGCGACAGATCGTTGATGGCTTTTTACGCTTTCACCATGACGTTTTTCCGCAGCAGGAAGAACTGTTCAAGAAGCTCGCCACCGCTCAGGCGCCCAAGGCGATGTTCATCACCTGCGCCGACTCGCGCATCGTTCCCGAGCTGATCACCCAGAGCTCACCGGGCGATCTGTTCGTTACCCGTAACGTCGGCAACGTAGTGCCGCCCTACGGTCAGATGAACGGCGGCGTCTCCACCGCGATCGAATACGCGGTACTGGCGCTGGGCGTGCAACACATCATCATTTGCGGCCACTCCGATTGCGGCGCCATGCGCGCGGTACTCAACCCCGACAGCCTGGAAAAAATGCCGACGGTCAAAGCCTGGCTGCGCCACGCTGAAGTCGCGAAAACCATGGTGCACGACAACTGCAACTGCACCGACGAAAAAGACAGCATGCCGATCCTCACCGAGGAAAACGTCATCGCCCAACTGCAGCACTTGCGTACCCATCCTTCGGTAGCCTCGCGCATGGCGAACGGTCATCTGTTCATCCATGGCTGGGTCTACAACATCGAAACCAGCGAAATCAAAGCTTACGACGCGGACCAGGGTCGTTTCCTGCCTCTCGACGGCAGCCATCCGATTCCTGTGGCGACGCCCAAAGCGCGCTTCTAAATCTTCCCAACAATCTGTGTGGTATGACGCCGGCCGCTGATTCAGCGGCCCGGCCTCGCCACGCCTGAAGAAAACTTCGGGAGAATCGCCATGCGTGCGGCTCAATTGAAAGCTGTGTTGCCACGGGAGCTGCTCGCCTCCGTGGTTGTGTTTCTGGTCGCCCTGCCGCTGTGCATGGGCATCGCGATTGCCTCAGGGCTGCCGCCGGCAAAAGGTCTGATCACCGGCATCATCGGCGGTCTGGTGGTCGGTTGGCTGGCGGGGTCGCCGTTGCAGGTCAGCGGTCCGGCAGCGGGTCTGGCGGTGCTGGTTTTCGAGCTGGTGCGCCAGCATGGCATCGAGATGCTCGGGCCGATCCTGCTGCTCGCCGGTTTTCTGCAACTGGTCGCCGGGCGACTGAAGCTTGGCTGCTGGTTTCGCGTCACGGCGCCAGCGGTGGTCTACGGCATGCTCGCGGGCATTGGCGTGTTGATTGTGCTCTCGCAAATCCATGTGATGCTCGATGCCAAGCCGCAGCCTTCCGGGCTCGACAACCTCACGGCGTTCCCGGCGGCCGTAGCGCAAGCCTTGCCGTCGTTCGGCTGGCAGGCGGGTCTGCTCGGCTTGTCGACGATTGCGGTAATGTGGCTGTGGGAAAAATTCCGCCCGCATTCGCTGCGCTTCATTCCCGGCGCATTGCTCGGGGTGGGTCTGGCGACGGTGGCGAGCCTGATGCTGGCGTTGCAGGTCAAACGCGTCGAGGTACCGGCGAATCTGGCCGAAGCGATCGATTGGCTCAAGCCAGCCGACCTGATGAATCTGGCTGACCCGACGCTGCTGATCGCCGCGTTCGCCGTGGCGTTTATCGCCAGTGCCGAAACGCTATTGTCGGCGGCAGCGGTGGACCGCATGCACAGCGGCGTGCGTTCGGACTTCGACCGTGAACTGTCGGCGCAAGGTGTCGGCAACATGCTCTGCGGTCTGGTCGGCGCGCTGCCGATGACCGGGGTGATCGTGCGCAGTTCGGCCAACGTTCAGGCTGGTGCGACCACACGCTACTCGACGATTTTCCATGGCCTGTGGCTGCTGGCATTCGTGCTGTTGCTGTCGAGCGTGCTGCAAAGCATCCCGGTGGCAAGCCTGGCGGGGGTGCTGGTGTATACCGGCTTCAAACTGGTCGACCTGAAAGCTTTCCGTGGTCTGGGTCGGTACGGGCGGATGCCAATGTTCACCTACGCCGCTACAGCGTTGGCGATCATCTTTACTGACCTGCTCACCGGTGTGCTGATCGGCTTCGGTCTGACGATGTTGAAGCTGGCATTCAAGGCTTCGCGCCTGAAGATCAGCCTGATCGACTTGCCGCAGGACGGCGAGATGGAACTGCGTCTGGTTGGTGCAGCGACGTTCCTCAAAGTGCCGGCGCTGACTCAAGTGCTGGGCAGCATTCCCCACGGCACGACGGTGCATGTGCCGCTGAACAACCTCAGCTACATCGACCATTCGTGTCTGGAGTTGCTTGAGGAATGGGGCCGGGCGAATGCGGCGAAGGGGTCGAAGCTGTTGATCGAGTCGCGTGGGTTGAAGCGCAGGCTGGAAGGCCGCGTGCGGACCAATACCGGGATTGGTGCGGCGGGTTAGAACTCGACCTCAAAACGCAAACCCTGTGGGAGCGAGCCTGCTCGCGAAAGCGGTGTATCAGCCAACAGAGATGTTGAATGATCGACCGCATTCGCGAGCAGGCTCGCTCCCACATTGCATCTAGGGTGTATGAGGGTTATGCAGCAGGCTGGTCGAGTTCCAGACCCACACCCAACCGGCGGCCCATGCACGGCCAGCGTTTCCACGCCGCGCCAGTGTCCGGACTGCTGAGTTTTTCGCGGTAGGCTTCTACCGACTCCAAAGCAAAACTCTCTTCGTTGAGCATCTCGTCGATCGCGTGATGCACCGCTTCGTCCAGTTGGTTGGCGAATTCCTCACCGATCAATTGGTGAGCAATCAGGTTGGCGACCGTCATGTCCAAGGGGATCAATGGCTGGCCGAAATGCTTGATGTACAGGTCGTTGACCTCTTCGACAAAGCGGTGCGCCAGATAGGCCTCGTCGAGCAGACTGTCCAGGCCGACATGCCCGGCCATTATCGCCGGCGGCTGGAGGAAATACTGCTCGGCGATTTTCAGCACCGGTTTGATCTGCGATTCGATTCCCGCTTCCCTGGCGACTTCATTGGCTGCATCCAGCAGGTCCGGTACTTCATCGATGTAGGCGGCGACAAAACGCGTCAGCACGCCCTGGGCGTCGGCTTCCGGCAACTGGATCGCCGGGTGCAGGTGAGGCAGCTTGCTTTCCAGCTGACGGGTCAGCAGGCCGGTGTCTTTTTCGTGCTGTTGGGCTTTTTGGATCTGCTCGCGCAATGCGGCGGTGTTCATGAAAACTCCAGGAAACAAGGCAATGAAATAGGGAAGACATAACTTAGCTGGCTTACGAAAAACGCTAAGACGCATTTGTCATAATTATTTCATCCTTGATGCAGCTGCGTTATATCCATTCGCCACCACTCGTCTGCATCCTTCTCCATTCGGGCACTTGAACGCAAGCGCCGGGTGTTTCAGCTCATTTACGTGCCCGGGTTGCAATTCCCGGGCGCTGTCTATACTCGCCAATGAATGGAGTTAGCTGATGACGCCCGACTGCACCCGCAGCAAGGCCCGGCGATTCAAGTTCGTAGTCTGATGCAGCCGCTCCCTTGCCGCAGGCGATACGCCGGCGGGATAACAAGAACGATAAGGGGAACCCGCAATGATGCGACATCCACATGTCTGGATGGGCCTCCTGTTGTGGTCGATTTTCAGCCCGGCCAACGCGGCATGGACTGTGAATATGGCGCCTGGAGCGACTGAAATCAGTCACGCAGTATTCGACCTGCACATGACCATTTTCTGGATCTGTGTGGTGATCGGGATCATCGTCTTCGGCGCCATGTTCTGGTCGATGATGGTGCACCGCCGCTCTACCGGCCAGGTCGCGGCCAAATTCCACGAAAGCACCGGCGTCGAGATCATGTGGACCATCGTGCCGCTGCTGATCCTGGTGGCCATGGCCGTCCCCGCCACCGCGACGCTGATCAAGATGTACGACACCAGCGAGCCGGACATCGATATCCAGATCACCGGTTATCAGTGGAAGTGGCACTACAAATACCTGGGCCAAGACGTCGAGTTCTTCAGCAATCTGGCCACCCCCGCCGAACAGATTCACAACAAGGAAGCCAAGGGCGAGCATTACTTGCTCGAAGTCGACAAGCCGCTGGTGCTGCCGATCGGCGCCAAGGTGCGCTTTCTGGTGACCTCGGCTGACGTCATTCACTCCTGGTGGGTGCCGGCGTTTGCGGTCAAGCGCGATGCGATTCCCGGGTTCGTCAACGAAGCCTGGACGCGCATCGACAAACCCGGCCTCTACCGTGGCCAGTGCGCCGAATTGTGCGGCAAGGACCACGGCTTCATGCCGATCGTGGTCGAGGTCAAGGAGCAGGCCGACTACGAAAAATGGCTCGCCGAGCGCAAGGCCGAGGCCGCGCAACTTAAAGAACTGACCAGCAAAGAATGGACCCTCGACGAACTCAAGGAGCGCGGCGACAAGGTTTATCACACCACTTGCGTGGCCTGTCACCAGGCTGAAGGCCAGGGCCTGCCGCCGATGTTCCCGGCGCTCAAGGGCTCGAAAATCGCCACCGGGCCGATCAAGGATCACCTGAGCATCGTCTACCACGGCAAACCCGGTACCGCCATGGCGGCGTTCGGCAAACAGCTGTCAGAAGTCGATATCGCAGCGGTCGTGACTTACGAACGTAACGCCTGGGGCAACAACAAGGGCGACATGGTCACGCCAAAAGAAGTGCTGGAGCTGAAACAGGCGGAAAGCAAATGAGCCGGTCAATTGCGTATTCAGTGAACCGGTCGGGGCAGCGCGCTCCGGCCCGCCCCGTCCACTTTCGTGAAGGAGACCGGCCATGAGCGCTGTCATCGATGACCACGGTCACGCCGACCACGCCCACGGCCCCGCCAAAGGCCTGATGCGCTGGGTGCTGACCACCAACCACAAGGACATCGGCACGCTGTACCTGTGGTTTGCCTTCTGCATGTTCCTGCTCGGCGGCTCGTTCGCCATGGTCATTCGCGCCGAGCTGTTCCAGCCCGGCCTGCAGATCGTGCAGCCGGAATTCTTCAACCAGATGACCACCATGCACGGTCTGGTCATGGTGTTCGGCGCGGTGATGCCGGCATTCGTCGGCCTCGCCAACTGGATGATTCCGCTGATGGTCGGCGCGCCGGACATGGCCCTGCCACGGATGAACAACTTCAGCTTCTGGCTGTTGCCGGCGGCGTTTCTGCTGCTGGTCTCGACGCTGTTCACCCCGGGTGGCGGGCCAAATTTCGGCTGGACCTTTTATGCGCCGCTGTCGACGACCTACGCGCCGGAAAGCGTGACGTTCTTCATCTTCGCCATCCACTTGATGGGCATCAGTTCGATCATGGGCGCGATCAACGTAGTCGCGACCATCCTCAACCTGCGCGCGCCCGGCATGACCCTGATGAAAATGCCACTGTTCGTCTGGACCTGGCTGATCACCGCGTTTCTGCTGATCGCAGTGATGCCGGTGCTGGCCGGCTGCGTGACGATGATGCTCATGGATATTCACTTCGGCACCAGTTTCTTCAGTGCTGCCGGCGGCGGTGACCCGGTGCTGTTCCAGCATGTGTTCTGGTTCTTCGGCCACCCCGAGGTGTACATCATGATCCTGCCGGCGTTCGGCGCGGTCAGCCAGATCATCCCGACCTTCGCGCGCAAGCCGCTGTTCGGCTACACCTCGATGGTCTATGCCACGGCGAGCATCGCGTTCCTGTCGTTCATCGTCTGGGCGCACCACATGTTCGTGGTCGGCATCCCGCTGGTGGGCGAGCTGTTCTTCATGTACGCGACCATGCTGATCGCCGTGCCTACGGGTGTGAAAGTGTTCAACTGGGCGAGCACCATGTGGCAAGGCTCGATGACCTTCGAGACACCGATGCTGTTTGCCGTGGCGTTCGTCATCCTGTTCTCGATTGGCGGTTTCTCCGGGCTGATGCTGGCGATCGCCCCAGCGGACTTCCAGTATCAGGACACCTACTTTGTCGTCGCGCATTTCCACTATGTGCTGGTACCGGGGGCGATCTTCGGCATCTTCGCCTCGGCTTATTACTGGCTGCCAAAGTGGACCGGGCACATGTACGACGAAACCCTCGGCAAGCTGCACTTCTGGCTGTCGTTCGTCGGCATGAACCTGACCTTCTTCCCGATGCACTTCGTCGGTCTTGCGGGAATGCCGCGACGGATTCCGGACTACAACCTGCAGTTCGCCGATTTCAACATGGTCTCGTCGATCGGCGCATTCATGTTCGGCGCCACGCAGATTTTCTTCCTGTTCATCGTCATCAAGACCATCCGTGGCGGCGCACCGGCCCCGGCGAAACCGTGGGACGGTGCCGAAGGGCTGGAGTGGAGCGTGCCGTCGCCAGCGCCGTATCACACCTTCACCACGCCGCCGGAAGTGAAATGAACACCTGCTGTTTTTTGCAATGTGTGCAGAGGCACAGATCCCCAGTGGATGCTCACAGATCTCCTGTGGATGTACACAGATCCCCTCTCCACAAAAGCTTCACCGGCCACCAGGGAACACGAGGAAACATGAATCATGGCTGACTCGATCTCGCTGAAGAAACTCGTCACCCGCCTGCTGCTGGTGGTGGTGGCGATGTTTGTCTTCGGTTTTGCCTTGGTGCCGATCTACGACGTGATGTGCAAAGCCTTCGGCATCAACGGCAAGACCGGCAGCCAGTACTCAGGCGAGCAAGTGGTCGACACCTCCCGCCAGGTGCGCGTGCAGTTTCTCTCGACCAACACCGCCGACATGCCGTGGGACTTTTACCCGAAACACGACGAGCTGACCGCCAACCCCGGCGCGGTCAACGAAATGGTGTTCATCGCGCGCAATCCCACCGACAAACCGATGAGCGCGCAAGCGGTGCCGAGCATCGCGCCGAGCAACGCGGCGGCGTTTTTCCACAAGACCGAATGCTTTTGTTTTACCCAGCAGGTGCTGCAGCCCGGTGAACAGATCGAAATGCCGGTGCGTTTCATCGTTGACCGCGACATGCCCAAGGAAGTGAAGCACCTGACGCTGTCCTACACGCTGTTCGATATCACCGCCCGACATCCGCCGGTGGCTGTTAACACTGGCGGTTGAGCGTGGCCGATAAGGAGAACAATAAATGGCAACTCATGAGCATTATTACGTCCCGGCCCAGAGCAAATGGCCGATCATCGCCACGCTCGGGATGTTCGTCACCGTGTACGGCCTCGCCACCTGGTTCAACGATCTCAAGGCCGCACGCCCGGATTCCCACGGCCCATTGATCTTTTTCGTCGGTGGCCTGCTGCTGGCGTACATGCTGTTCGGCTGGTTCGGTGCGGTGATCAAGGAAAGTCGCGCGGGGCTGTACAGCCCACAGCTGGACCGCTCGTTCCGCTGGGGCATGAGCTGGTTCATCTTTTCCGAGGTGATGTTCTTCGTCGCCTTCTTCGGCGCACTGTTCTATATCCGCGTCGTGTCGGCACCGGGGCTGGCCGGCGAAGGCAGCAAGGGCCTGTCGGAAATGCTCTGGCCGAACTTCGAATACGTCTGGCCGTTGCTGAACAACCCAGACCCGAAACTGTTCCCACCGCCCAAGGATGTCATCAGCCCTTGGGGCCTGCCGCTGCTCAATACGATCCTGCTGGTCAGCTCCAGTGTGACCATCACCATCGCCCACCATGCGCTGAAGAAAGGCCATCGCGGCGCACTGAAACTGTGGCTGGCGATTACCGTACTGCTGGGCATCGCGTTCCTCGGCTTCCAGGCCGAGGAATACATCCATGCCTACCAAGAGCTGGGGCTGACCCTCGGCTCGGGCATCTACGGCGCGACATTCTTCATGCTCACCGGCTTCCACGGCGCCCACGTGACCATCGGCACGATCATCCTGTTCGTGATGCTGATGCGCATCATGAAAGGCCATTTCGACAACGAGCACCAGTTCGGTTTCGAAGCGGCGAGCTGGTATTGGCACTTCGTCGACGTGGTCTGGATCGGCTTGTTCTTCTTCGTTTACGTCCTCTGACTGCTGGCGCTACCAGGGCGCATGGGACACCAACTGGCCGCTGTAGAAACCCCAGGCCATCAGGCCGACGGTGACCACGGCCAGTGCCACCCGAACACTCAAGGCGATGACCAGCCGATTGGAGCTGCTGTCGTCCTTGACCAGGAAAAACAGGCCGCTGAACAGGCTGACGACCGTGGCAATCAGCATCAGGACGATCGCTGCTTTGAACATGGCAAGACTCCGGGGGACAGGCGATGCACTTGAGTATAGCGATCGCGATGACTGACTTTATGGCGCGCCCATGAAGTGCTTTCGCCCGGGCGTGATTCCCACTGTCGTGGTGGCGCTGTTGCTGCCGCTGATGGTTGCACTGGGCTTCTGGCAACTGGGCCGGGGTGCGGAGAAAACCGCGCTGCTGGCCAGTCATGCCGAACGTCGCGTGGCCGAACCGCTGGCCAGCAGCGAACTGCTCGGCAACGCCGACCCGGCTTACCGCCGCGTGCGCCTGCACGGCCAGTTCGATCCGGCCCACACCCTGTTGCTGGACAACCGCCAGCGTGGCGGCAAGGTCGGCGTCGAATTGCTGCAACCGTTTCAGGACCAACGCAGCGGCCTCTGGCTGCTGGTCAATCGCGGCTGGCTGCCATGGCCCGATCGGCGCGTGCCGCCGCAATTCACGACACCGGCCGAGGCGCTGACGCTCGACGCCTGGGTCTATGTCGCCCCCGGCGCAACGTTCCAGTTGCACGCCGATCCGGTCAGCCATGTCTGGCCGCAAACCATTACCGCCGTCGTGCCGGGCAAATTGTGGCAAACCCTGGAGCGCGACGGCTTCGCCTACGAATTACGCGCCGAACCCGGGCCGGCCAGCTACCAGACCGATTGGCCGGTAGTCGCGATGGGCCCGGAAAAACACCTCGGCTACGCCGTGCAATGGTTCGCCATGGCCACGGCGTTGCTCGGGCTCTACCTCTATTTGGGCTGGCACAACGCAAAGGAGAAACGCCATGGGAAGCGCCATGAATCCACCCAGCATGTCTGAGGCCAAACCCGTTCCGAGCCGCCGGCGCGGGCGCATTCAATTGTTGCTGATCGTGCTTGGCGTGGTCGGGCCGATGCTGCTCGCCACCGGCATGTACAAATTGCAGTTCTGGGTGCCGGAAGGACGCAGCTACCACGGCGAGCTGATCGGCAACGGCCAGACCCGCGCCGACCTCGGCGTGCAGGCCGATGAGCAGCGCTGGCAGATTCTGGTCACGGCGCCGAAGGATTGTGCCGTCGATTGCCAGCAACTGGTTTATCTGGCGCGGCAGATCCAGATCAGCCTCGGCCGCGAAGCCGGGCGCGCCAGCCACGCCCTCGCCGCCGCGCAACCACTGAGCGCTGATTACGCCGCAAAACTCGACCGTGAATATCCGCAGTTGCAGCGCTATCCGCTGGATGCCGGGGTGTTCGCCAGGACCACCGGCGATAAAGCTGTGCCGCAGCTGTGGATCGTCGACCCGCACGGCAATCTGGTGCTGCGTTACGAGCCGAATGTGAAGGGCAAGGATCTGCTTAACGACCTGCGGCATCTGCTGAAACTGTCGAACATCGGATGAGGGCATCGTCATGGCCAAACCTGGATTTCGCCTCGCGCTGTTTGCCACCCTGCTGGCGCTGATTGTCGTGCTGCTCGGCGCCTACACCCGCCTGACCCACGCCGGCCTCGGCTGCCCGGACTGGCCAGGCTGCTACGGCTTTATCAGCGTGCCGAAAAGCGAGGCGCAACTGGCCCATGCCGAACTGCATTTCCCTGACGCGCCAGTGGAGGCGCACAAGGGCTGGAACGAGATGATCCACCGCTACTTCGCCGGCACTCTGGGTTTGCTGATTTCAGTGCTGGCCGGGCGCGCCTGGGTAAACCGGCGCCATCCGGGCCAGCCGGTGAAACTGCCGCTGTTTCTGCTGGCGGTGGTCATCGCCCAAGCGGCGTTCGGTATGTGGACGGTGACGCTCAAGCTCTGGCCGCAAGTGGTCACCGGGCATTTGCTCGGCGGCTTTGCCACGTTGAGTCTGCTGTTCCTGCTGACGCTGAGGTTGTCCGGCGTGCTGCCGGCGCTGACCGTACCCAAGCGCCTGCAATACTGGGCGACGGCGGGCCTGCTGCTGGTGATCGGCCAGATCGCCTTGGGCGGCTGGGTCAGTTCCAACTACGCAGCGGTGGCCTGCATCGACTTCCCCACCTGCCATGGCCAATGGCTGCCTGCGGCGGACTTCGCCAACGGTTTCCACCTGACCCAGCACATCGGCCCGAATTATCTCGGTGGACAACTCGATAGCGACGCGCGCACGGCCATTCATCTGACACACCGCATCGGCGCTTTGCTGGTGACCGTCGTACTGCTCGGTCTGGCGTGGCAGTTGAAAGTGGTGGGCATGACGCGTCTGGCCGGGCTGGTGCTGATCGCCCTTGCCGCGCAGATCACCCTCGGCATCAGCAACGTGCTGTTTCATCTACCGCTGCCAGTGGCCGTCGCCCATAACGCCGGCGGTGCGGCGCTGTTACTGACGCTGGTGCTGGTCAATTATCACGCGCGCACCAGCCTGCTGCGGGTGAGCCAACCGGTGCTGGCGCGCTGGCGCTTGAGTGCGCACAAACCTGTCGTCGCGCCCATCGCATTGAAAGGAGAAACGCCATGGCGAGTCTGATCGGCCAGCGTGCAGCGCAAGCGCTGTGGCGCGATTATCTGGAGCTGACCAAACCGAAAGTCGTGGTGCTGATGCTGATCACCTCGCTGGTCGGCATGTTCCTCGCCACCCGCGCGGGCGTGCCGTGGACGGTGCTGGTGTTTGGCAATCTGGGCATTGCCTTGTGCGCCGGCGGTGCGGCGGCGGTCAATCATGTGGTCGATCGGCGCATTGATGCGGTAATGGCGCGCACGCACAAACGGCCGCTGGCCGAAGGCCGGGTTTCACCTGCGGCGGCGCTGACCTTCGCCTTGGTGCTGGCATTGCTCGGCCAGGCGCTGCTGCTGACCTTCACCAATCAGCTGACCGCTTGGCTGACTCTCGCCTCGCTGCTCGGTTACGCGGTGGTCTACACCGGTTTCCTCAAACGCGCGACGCCGCAGAACATCGTCATCGGCGGCCTCGCTGGTGCCGCGCCGCCGCTGCTGGGCTGGACCGCCGCCACCGGCCATGTCAGCGCCGAACCGCTGTTGCTGGTGCTGATCATCTTCGCCTGGACCCCGCCGCACTTCTGGGCGCTGGCGATTCATCGCAAGGAGGAATACGCCAAGGCCGACATTCCGATGCTGCCGGTGACCCATGGCGAGCACTACACCAAAGTGCACATTCTGCTGTACACCTTTGCGTTGCTGGCAGTGAGCCTCTTGCCCTACGTGATTCACATGAGCGGCGTGCTGTATCTGGTCTGTGCGCTGGCGTTGGGCGCGAGGTTTCTGCAATGGGCCGTGGTGCTGTACCGTGGCACTCGGCCGCACGCGGCGATCAACACCTTCAAGTACTCTATTTATTACTTGTTCCTGTTGTTCATCGCCCTGCTCGTAGACCACTACTTACTGTTGAACCTATGACCCGAACCCAGAAAACCGTCTTCATCCTCGTCGCCGTGATCGCGCTGATCCTCGGACTTACCGTGAATAAAGTGCTGAACGGCAAAGGCCAGGGCGATCCGACTGCGCTGATCGACGCCGGCATTATCCTGCTGCCGCAGAGCCGCAACCTGCCGGACGTGACCATGACCGATCAGGACGGCAAACCAGTTGCCATCGACGAGTTGAAAGGCAAGTGGAGTCTGTTGTTCTTCGGTTATACCTTCTGCCCGGACATCTGCCCGACCACCCTGGCGCAACTGCGGCAGATCAAGAGTGAATTGCCGAAAGAGGCTGTGGATAAATTGCAGATCGTGCTGGTCAGCGTTGACCCCAACCGCGATACGCCGAAGCAGTTGAAACAGTACCTGGGCTACTTCGATCCGCAGTTCATTGGCCTGACGCCTTCATCTATCGAGGAGCTGCAGAAGGTGGCGAACGCGGTGAGCATTCCGTTCATTCCGGCTGATACCAGCAAGCCGAATTACACCGTGGATCACAGCGGCAATCTCGCCGTGATCGGCCCGGACGGCACACAGCGCGGGTTTATCCGCGCGCCGTTGAACAATGCCAAGCTGGTGGCGCAGTTGCCGGCGATGCTTGAGCGCAAGTGACAGTTCAAAAGCTAAAAAGCCCCTCACCCTAACCCTCTCCCAGAGGGAGAGGGGACTGACCGAGGTGTTTATTCGAATTGCGCCGACCTGCAATTGTGAGTCGATCTCAGGCTCGAAAAGCTTGAAGGTCGGCCCCCTCTCCCTCGGGAGAGGGCTGGGGTGAGGGGAAGCTTCAAGGCAGGTCGCAAGCCAGGCACCAGACACAAAAAAGGGGACGCCATTGGCGTCCCCTTTTTCATTGCAGCAACCTGAATCAGAACGCCGGCAACACCGCGCCTTTGTACTTCTCGGTAATGAACTGCTTCACTTCCGGGCTGTGCAGCGCAGCAGCCAGTTTCTTCATCGCGTCGCTGTCCTTGTTGTCCGCGCGGGACACGAGGATGTTCACGTACGGCGAGTCGTTGCCTTCGATCACCAGCGCATCCTTGGACGGATCAAGCTTGGCTTCCAGCGCGTAGTTGGTGTTGATCAGCGCCAGATCAACCTGAGTCAGCACGCGCGGGATGGTCGCGGCTTCCAGTTCACGGATCTTCAGGTCTTTCGGATTCTCGGCGATGTCTTTGACGGTCGACAGGATGTTTTTTGAATCCTTGAGCTTGATCACGCCAGCCTTGTCCAGCAGCAACAGCGCACGGCCGCCGTTGGTGGCGTCGTTCGGGATCACCACGTTGGCACCACCGGGCAGGTCCTTCAGATCCTTGAGCTTGCTCGAATAAGCACCCAGCGGCTCCAGGTGCACGCCGGTCACGGCGACGAGGCTGGTGCCCTTGGCCTTGTTGAACTCATCGAGGTACGGCTGGTGCTGGAAGAAGTTGGCGTCCAGACGCTTTTCAGCGACCTGTACGTTCGGCTGAATGTAGTCGGTGAAGACCTTGACCTTCAGATCCACGCCTTCCTTGGCCAGGGCCGGTTTGACGAATTCGAGGATTTCCGCGTGCGGCACCGGGGTGGCGGCAACGGTCAGGGTCTCGGCGTGGGCCGAAAACGCCGCAACAGCGGCGAAAGCAGCGATCAGTTTTTTCATTCAGCTAACTCCTTGTGAGGGCGCCCGCCAGCGAATGGCCCGCGCCTCTTGATTAAAAAACCGCTTATTTGCGCGAGAAATGCACGACCAGACGGTCGCCAACCATTTGCAGCACTTGCACCAGAATCAACAGCAGCACCACGGTGACGATCATCACGTCAGTCTGGAAACGCTGGTAGCCGAAACGGATCGCCAGGTCGCCCAGACCACCGGCGCCGACCACACCGGCCATCGCCGTGTAGGACACCAGTGTAATCGCTGTCACCGTAATCGCTGCGAAGATGCCCGGACGGGCTTCCGGCAGCAAGGCGTTCATGATGATCTGCCGCGTGGTCGCGCCCATCGACTGGGTCGCTTCGATGATGCCGCGATCGACTTCGCGCAGCGCGGTTTCCACCAGACGCGCGAAGAACGGCGTGGCGCCCACCACCAGCGGCGGGATCGCCCCGGCCACACCCAGCGAGGTGCCGGTGATCAGCACGGTGAACGGGATCATCACGATCAGCAGAATGATGAACGGCAGCGAACGCAAGATGTTCACCACCAGCGACAGCACGGCGTAGAGGCCACGGTTCTCCAGCAACTGACGCGGGCTGCAGAGAAACAGCAGCACGCCCAGCGGCAGACCGAGCAGCACCGTGAACAACAGCGAACCGCCGAGCATCAGCATGGTGTCGCCAGTCGCCAGCCAGATTTCATACCAGTCGATATTGGCGAAGAAACTCATTAGGTCGGCCATTAGCGCAACACCTCCATGTGAACGTCAGCGGCGGTGAAGCGGGCAAACGCCGCTTCCATGTCGCCACCGGTGACAGCGAGGGTCAGTTGCCCGTACGGAATGTCTTTGATGCGGTCGATGCGACCGGCAAGGATGCTGTAGTCGACGCCGGTTTCCCGCGCGACGGTGCCGAGCAACGGCGCGTAGGTCGCCTCGCCCTGAAAGGTCAGACGCACGATGCGCCCGGGCACATGGGCGAAGTCGTCACGCTGCTCGCTCTCGTCGATCTGCTCGCTTTCCTGGACGAAACGCTTGGTGGTCGGGTGCTGCGGATGCAGGAACACATCGGCCACCGGACCCTGCTCGACGATCACGCCAGCGTCCATCACCGCGACCTGATCGCAGACGCGACGGATCACGTCCATCTCGTGGGTGATCAGGACGATGGTCAGTTTCAGTTCGCGGTTGATTTCGGCCAGCAGTTGCAGGACCGATGCCGTGGTCTGCGGGTCGAGGGCGCTGGTGGCCTCGTCGCACAGCAGAATTTTCGGCTTGGTCGCCAGCGCACGGGCAATGCCGACGCGTTGCTTCTGACCGCCGGACAATTGCGCCGGGTACTTTTTCGCGTGGTCGGACAGACCGACCCGCGCCAGCAGCTCGGCCACGCGATGGTTGATTTCGCTGCTCGACAACTCACCGGCCAGGGTCAGCGGCAGGGCCACGTTGTCGGCGACGGTCTTGGAGGCGAGCAGGTTGAAGTGCTGGAAGATCATCCCGACCTGCTGGCGGAAACGGCGCAGGCCGTTGGCGTCCAGTGCGGTGACTTCTTCGCCGTCGACGATGATCTTGCCGCCACTGGAATCTTCCAGACGATTGATCAGACGCAGCAGGGTACTTTTGCCCGCACCGGAATGGCCAATCAGGCCGAACACCTGGCCGTTCTCGATGGCGAGACTGGTCGGGTGCAGCGCGGGAATATCCTTACCGGCAACGCGGTAAGTCTTGTGGACGTTTTGAAACTCGATCACGTAGCGAACCTTGTGGGGCGCGTTGGAAAAGGATCAGCGGTTAGCCGGGCGCGCATTTTAGCCTGTCCGTATAGAGGTTCTTAGCATTTATTTCGCAATTAACCTTCGATTTGGCAATAACAAGATCAAAGGTCATAAAAAAGGAACGCTCCGAGCGCCTCATCAGTCACTAGTTAAGCGACTTGAAACCCTGGGTGCCGTGCCCGGGAATCACTCAAGGGTCTGCGGAAGGCATCCGGGGCCAAACGAGGAGTTTACGTCTGATGAGCATCAAAAAGCCTGCACCTGCTAAAAGCGAAATGGCCGGGACCGACACCCCGGATCGCGCCAACACCAATGCCAAGCTCGACAGCCTGGAAGAATTCCGTTCCGACGCCACCGGTCAGGCACTGCGCACCAATCAGGGCGTGAAGATCGCCGACAACCAGAACACCCTCAAAGCCGGGCCGCGCGGGCCGTCGCTGCTGGAAGACTTCATCATGCGTGAAAAGATCACGCACTTTGACCATGAGCGCATTCCAGAGCGCATCGTCCATGCGCGCGGTACCGGCGCCCACGGTTTCTTTCAGACCTACGAGAACCATGCAGCACTGACCAAGGCCGGCTTCCTACAGGATCCGGGCAAGAAGACGCCAGTGTTCGTGCGCTTTTCCACGGTGCAGGGGCCACGTGGTTCCGGCGATACCGTGCGTGACGTGCGTGGCTTTGCGGTGAAATTTTTTACCGATGAAGGCAACTTCGACCTGGTCGGCAACAACATGCCGGTGTTCTTCATTCAGGACGCGATCAAGTTCCCGGACTTCGTCCACGCGGTGAAACCCGAGCCGCACAACGAAATTCCCACCGGCGGCTCGGCTCACGACACGTTCTGGGACTTCGTCTCGCTGGTGCCGGAATCGGCGCACATGGTCATCTGGGCGATGTCCGACCGGGCGATCCCGAAAAGCCTGCGCAGCATGCAGGGCTTTGGCGTACACACCTTCCGCCTGATCAACGCCGAGGGCAAATCACGCTTCGTCAAATTCCACTGGCGCCCTACCGCCGGCACTTGCTCGCTGGTGTGGGACGAGGCGCAGAAGCTCGCCGGTAAGGACACCGACTACCACCGCCGCGACCTGTGGGAAGCGATCGAGATGGGCGATTACCCGGAATGGGAACTGGGCGTGCAGATCGTCGAAGAAGAGAACGAACACGATTTTGACTTCGACATCCTCGACCCGACCAAGATCATCCCCGAAGAAATCGTTCCGATTACGCCGCTGGGCAAAATGACCCTGAACCGCAACCCGGACAACTTCTTCGCGGAAACCGAGCAGGTCGCTTTCTGCCCTGGCCACATCGTGCCAGGCATCGACTTCTCCAATGACCCGCTTCTGCAAGGTCGGCTGTTTTCCTACACCGACACGCAGATCAGCCGACTCGGCGGGCCGAACTTCCATGAGCTGCCGATCAACCGTCCGGTGGCGCCGTTCCACAACGGCCAGCGCGATGCACAACACCGCACCACCATCGACAAGGGCCGCGCTTCTTACGAGCCAAACTCGATCGACGGCGGCTGGCCGAAAGAAACCCCGCCGGCGGCACAGGACGGTGGTTTCGAGAGCTACCCGGAGCGCATCGACGCAGCGAAGATCCGTCAGCGCAGCGAATCGTTCAGCGATCACTTCTCCCAGGCCCGCTTGTTCTTCAACAGCATGAGCGAGCACGAGAAAGAGCACATCATCGCTGCCTACAGCTTCGAGCTGGGCAAGGTCGAGCGTGAGTTCATCCGTGCCCGTGAAGTGAACGAAATCCTCGCCAATATCGACCTGACCCTGGCCAAACGCGTGGCGGAAAACCTCGGCTTGCCGGCGCCAGCCAAAGGCACGGTCGAAGTGCGCAAGACCTCGCTGGAGCAATCGCCAGCGCTGAGCCAGGCCAACCTGCTGCCGGGCAATATCAAGACGCGCAAGGTGGCGATTCTCGCGGCCAACGGAGTTGATGCTGCGGCCATCGATGCGATGAAGAAAGCGCTGGAAGCCGAAGGCGCTCACGCAAAACTGCTCGGCCCGACCTCGGCGCCAGTGACAGCCGCTGACGGCAAGGCATTGCCGGTGGATGCGTCGATGGAAGGCATGCCTTCAATTGCGTTCGATGCGGTGTTCGTACCGGGTGGCGCGGCGTCGATTACCGCGTTGAGCGGTGACGGCGTAGCGCTGCACTATCTGCTGGAGGCCTACAAGCACCTGAAGGCGATCGCGCTGCACGGCGAGGCCAAGCAGTTGCAGGACTTGCTGAAGCTCGATGCGGATGCGGGGCTGTTGCAGGGGGCGGATGTGGGTGCGTTGACCAAACCGTTCTTCGCCGCGATTGGCGAGCATCGGGTCTGGGCGCGGGAGCCTAAGGCCAAGGCGATTCCGGCTTAAGATCTTTATTGGCTGAGCGGACGCTTTCGCGAGCAGGCTCGCTCCCACAGGTACGCTGTTGCACCTGTGGGAGCGAGCCTGCTCGCGAAGCTTTTTAAGGCTTGCGCGGGCTTAAAACCATCTGCGCCGGCACTGTGCGCAGGATCTGCTTGTCGATCTGCAAATCAAAATCTGGATCGAGCTTCTTGACTCGCTTGCTCAGCAACGTCGCCAGCCAGGGATAATCCGCGGTGCGCGGCGCCTGAATGCTGACGGCGCATTCGTAATTCACCACATCGGCGGCGATCGCATCGAGTTGTCGTTGCAGCTTGTGAATATCGCCGATGTTCAACGCAACGGTGGTGCTTTCGGCGGTCGGGTCGATGACCTTGGCTTTCGGCCTGGCTTCGGCAGCCAGCAGTGCGGCCTCAGCCTTTTCCAGCTCGGCCTTGCGCGCTTCGGTGATCGCGCCGTTGACGCCGCCGGTCAGCGCGGGCGCTTTGGGCATCAGGGCGCGAGCACGGCTCAATGCAGTGGCTGCAGCGTTGACATCGCCTTTTTGCAGGACGATCTGGCTGCGGCGCAGGTACGCCTCGGCCAGCTGCCGCTGGTATTGCTCCAGGGATTGATCATTGGGGGTTGCGGCCTGCAACGCGGCCAACTGGTCTTCGGCGGTGGCCAGTTCGCTGCTGGCGAGGCTTTGCTCCAGCTGTGCGATGGCCGTAGCCCGCGCATCCGGGACTTCAGCCACCGGCGGCGTGCTTTGGCAGGCGCCCAGCAGCACTGAAAATGCGACAAGGAGCAGATAACGGGAGGCGAACGGCTTCATTCCTGCGACTCTCTAATTGCGCAAAAAGCGGCCAAGTCTACACCCCACGACGGGGCAGAACAAAACTCAACAGAAACAGCGCGGCTGCCGTCACCACGATCGACGGCCCCGCCGGGGTGTCCTTGAACCACGACAACGCCAGCCCGCCGCACACCGCGAGCATGCCCAGCAGGCTCGCGCCCAGCGCCATCTGCTCCGGCGAACGGGCGTGACGCTGTGCCGCAGCCGCAGGGATGATCAGCAGCGAAGTGATCAGCAGCACCCCGACGATTTTCATCGCCACGGCGATCACCACCGCGATCAACAGCATCAGCGCCAAGCGCAAACCCGCAACCGGCAGGCCTTCGACCCGCGCCAATTCTTCGTGCACGGTGACCGCCAGCAGCGGCCGCCACAGCGTCACCAGCAACACCAGCACCGCCGCAGTGCCGCCGAGAATCCACGCCAGGTCGCTCGGACTGATCGCCAGCAAGTCGCCAAACAGATAGGCCATCAGGTCGATCCGCACTTCATGCATGAAGCTTAGTACCACCAGGCCGAGAGAGAGCGTGCTCGGTGCA
The DNA here is from genome assembly GCF_004307515.1 of Pseudomonas sp. Sample_14. Lineage (NCBI taxonomy): Bacteria > Pseudomonadati > Pseudomonadota > Gammaproteobacteria > Pseudomonadales > Pseudomonadaceae > Pseudomonas > Pseudomonas sp. Sample_14. The sequence goes on from NZ_RCOC01000035.1 coordinate 51,881, forward strand.
AGAATTCCCAACAGCGTGTCGGACGCCAGCGGCTGACGCTGTTGCAGCGTCACCAAGAGCACCGCCAGCAGCAGGCAACCGACCGTTACCGCCACCGTCGGGCTGACGTCCAGCAGAAAGCCCAGCGCCACGCCGAGCAGTGCGGCGTGGGACAGCGTATCGCCGAAATAGGCCATGCGCCGCCACACCACAAACGAGCCGAGCGGTCCGGCCACCAGCGCCAGGGCCAGACCTGCAAGCAGGGCATACAAAAGAAAATCAGCCATGCTTGCAGCCGTCTCCATGAACATGAGGTTGCCCGCCGAGCGGGCCTTTGACCACCGAACCGTGCAGGTCGTGGGCGTGGTCGTGATGGTGGTGATAGATCGCCAGACTCGGCGCGTTCTTGCCGAACAGTTCGACGAATGCCGGATCGCCGCTGACCTGCTCGGGGTGCCCGGAGCAGCAGACGTGGCGGTTGAGGCAGACCACCTGATCGGTGGTGCTCATCACCAGATGCAAATCGTGGGACACCATCAGCACGCCGCAACCGTGGCGGTCGCGCAGCCGGGTGATCAGGCTGTACAGCTCGGCCTGCCCGGCCACGTCGACGCCCTGCACCGGCTCATCGAGCACCAGCAGCTCAGGCTCACGCAGCAGTGCCCGAGCCAGCAGCACGCGCTGCATTTCGCCGCCGGAAACGCTCTGCACCGGGCTGTCGATCACGTGTTCGGCGCCGACCTCCTTCAATGCGGCCAAGGCACGCGAACGATCGACGCCAGGCACCAGGCGCAGGAAGCGCAGCACTGACAGCGGCAGGGTCGGGTCGACATGCAGCTTCTGCGGCATGTAGCCGACGCGCAGTTTCGGTTTGCGCCAGACGCTGCCGCTGTTTGGCTTCAACAGCCCGAGCACGGCGCGTACCAGCGTGGTTTTGCCGGCGCCGTTGGGGCCGATCAGGGTGACGATCTGCCCCGGCTCGACGCTCAGCTCGATGTTGTCCAGCACGGTCTGCCCGGCAAACGTGACGGCGACCTGTTCCAGACGGATCAGCGCATTGCTCATCAGGCCCCCTGGCAACCGGCGCACAGGCCGACCACTTCGACGGTCTGCGCTTCGACGATGAAACCGACGTCTTTGGCGCTGCTGATGATCGCGTCGCTGATCACTTTTTGCTCAAGTTCGATGGCGGCGTGGCACTCGCGGCAGATCAGGAACTGGCCCTGATGCGCGTGTTCAGGATGCACGCAGCCAACGAAGGCGTTGAGCGACGAGATGCGATGGACCAGGCCGTTTTCCAGCAGGAAATCCAGTGCGCGGTACACCGTAGGCGGCGCGGCGCGGCGGCCGTCCTGCTCGCTGAGCACCGCGAGGATGTCGTAGGCACCCAGCGGCTTGTGGCTTTGCCAGACCAGTTCCAGCACGCGGCGGCGCAGGGCAGTCAGACGCAAACCTTTCTGCGCGCACAAGGTATCGGCCTCGGACAGAGCGCTGTGCACGCAATGGGAGTGGTCGTGGGGACGGCTGGCAATAGGGGTAATAGGGGTAATAGGCATGAGCGGCGACGAGATTTGCTGGAGACGTTATTATGTTACCCGTTCTCGCTTCCTTGAGTGGTCATCGTGTCCCGACTTTTTTCTGTTTTCGTGGCTTTTGTTGCCAGTTTTCTGCTGATCGGTACGGCTCAGGCCGAGGTCAAAGTGCTCACCAGCATCAAGCCGTTGCAGTTGATTGCCGCTGCCGTGCAGGACGGCGTGGCGATTCCCGAGGTGCTGCTGCCGCCGGGTGCCTCGCCGCACAATTACGCCCTGCGCCCGTCCGACGTACGGAAGGTGCAGTCGGTCGATCTGCTCTACTGGATCGGCCCGGACATGGAAGGTTTCCTGCCGCGCGTACTCGGCGGTCGCAGCCTGCCGAGCGTCGCGGTGCAGGATCTGCCTGGCCTCAACCTGAGGCATTTCGGCGCGGACAACCATTCCCATGCCGAAGAAGCCGACGAGCATGATCACGATCATCGCCCCGGCTCGCTGGATGCACATTTGTGGCTGTCACCGGTCAATGCGCGGGTGATCGCCGACAAAATGGCTGCCGACCTCAGCGCCGCCGACCCGGCCAATGCCCAGCGTTATCAGAGCAATGCCAAAGCCTTCGATGCACGTCTGGATGCGCTGGATCAGCGTTTGAAGAAGCGCCTGGCCAATGTCGAAGGCAAGCCGTACTTCGTCTTCCACGAAGCCTTCGATTATTTCGAAGACGCTTATGGGCTGAAGCACGCCGGGGTGTTCGCGGTGGCCGCCGAAGTACAACCCGGCGCCCAGCACGTCGCGGCGATGCGCAAGCGTTTGCAGGAAGTGGGCAAGACCTGTGTGTTCAGCGAACCGCCATTGCGTCCGCGCCTGGCGGAAACACTGGTGGCTGGCCTGCCGGTGAAGCTGGCGGAACTGGATGCGTTGGGCGGGTACACCCCGGCGACGGCTCAGGGCTATGAGCAGGTGTTGGAAAAGTTGGGCAATGATTTGGCGGGATGCCTGGAATCGTTGTAACAACACAAACCCTGTGGGAGCGAGCCTGCTCGCGAAAGCGGTGGGTCAGTCAGCAAGAATGCTGAACGGGCCGCCGCCTTCGCGAGCAGGCTCGCTTCCACAGGTTCATGTTTGCTTGGCGAATCTACTCAGAGGGCGAAAGGCAACGGTGTGCTGACCTTCTGCCGCTGCGCCAGGCGCTGCTCGAATTCCTGCGGATCGTGAATCAACACATCCTGCCCGGCGAACTGCTCGGCGGCGATCAAGCGTGACAGCCAGAACCGCACACAGGCCACACGCAACATCGTTGGCCAGAGCTCAGCCTCCGCCGCCGTGAACGGCCGCAGCGCCGCATAGGCACCGAGAAACGCACGCGCACGCGGGCCATCGATCACGCCCTCGTCGTCCGAACACCAGTCATTCAAGGCAATTGCCACGTCGTACAGCATCGGCCCCGAGCAGGCGTTGTAGAAGTCGATCAGCCCGGTCAGGTGGGTGCCTTCGAACATGGCGTTGTCGCGGAACAGGTCGGCGTGAATGTTCGCCCGAGGCAGTGCAAGGATCTTGTCTTTGCGCTCGGTGATCTCATCCAGCGCCTTTTGCAGCAAGGCACGCGGCTCATCGCTCAGGTGCGAGAGAAATTCAGTGCCCTCCTCCAGCATCCAGTCCAGCCCACGATCGGTCTTGCGCTTGATCATGCGTTCGCCTTGAGTCGCCAGGTGCAGATGCGCCTGCAACTCGCCGACCTGGGCGCAATGCTGGGCGTTGGCGACCTTGATGTGCTTGCCCGACAGGCGCGGTTGCAGCAATGCCGGCTTGCCTTTGAGTTCACGCAGGGCCACACCGTCTGTGGTGCGCAGGGCGTAAGGCACCGGCAGATCGGCTTCGTGCAGCACGTCGAGCAGGTCGATGAAGAACGGCATCTCTTGCACCGGGCCGCGCTCGACCAGGGTCAGGACAAACTCGCCCTGCTCCAGGCTGATGAAGAAATTGGTGTTTTCGCTGCCGGCGGCGATCCCCTGGAAATCAAGCAGGCGGCCGAGCCCGTAAGGGGCGAGAAAGGTTTCCAGCTCGGGCCGAGCCAGGGGAGTGAACACAGACATGTCTTAACTGCCAGTACGGGCGCCGCAGCGGCGGCGCCGAGTGAATTAAAAACCTATTTCCATTCGAATATCTTCCATGACGGGATCAGCATATCCGGCTGATCCGAACGGATGAAATTGGCATCCGTCCCGTCGGCGCGCACCAGAAAGTAAGGCGGCGCGCCCTTTGGCGTGACTTTGATCGCATAGAGGAAACCGTTCTGGCGGTACTCCTCAATGGTCTTGTCGCCCTCCGTGCGTATGGTGACCTCGGGGTCGCCGCCCGGCGCATCATCCGCCGCGATCGCGGCCAGTGGTGAGACAGCGATCAACCCGACCAGCAGCAAGCGATTTAACGTACGCATGATAACCTTGTCCCTTTGTCGTCAACGGTCCCGCTATTCTAGCCCCGGACCCGCCGAAAAGGTTGATCCTGCTCATGAGCCAAGCCCCCCTCGTCCTGGTGGACGGTTCGTCTTACCTGTACCGCGCCTTTCATGCACTGCCACCACTGACCACGTCCAAAGGCCTGCCGACCGGTGCGGTCAAAGGCGTGCTGAACATGCTCAAGAGTCTGCGCAAGCAGTACCCGGACAGCCCCTTCGCCGTAGTGTTCGACGCCAAGGGCGGGACATTTCGCGATGAGATGTACGCCGAATACAAGGCCAACCGGCCAAGCATGCCCGATGACATGCGCGTGCAGATCGAGCCGCTGCACCAGAGCGTGATCGCCCTCGGCTTCCCGCTCCTGTGCGTCGACGGCGTCGAGGCCGACGACGTAATCGGCACCCTCGCCCGCAGTAGCGCAGCGGCGGATCGCCCGGTGATCATTTCCACCGGTGACAAGGACATGGCGCAACTGGTCGATGGCCACATTACCTTGGTCAACACCATGTCCGGTAGCTCGATGGATGTGGAGGGCGTTAAGGAGAAATTTGGCGTCGCACCGGAGCAGATCATCGATTATCTGGCGCTGATGGGCGATTCGTCCGACAACATTCCGGGCGTGCCGGGCATCGGCCCGAAGACGGCGTCCGGCCTGCTGGTCGGCGTCAACGGCGGCCTGACCGAGCTGTACGCCAACCTCGATATCGTGCCGACCCTGCCGATCCGTGGCGCAAAAAACTTGCCGGCCAAGCTCGAAGAGCACCGGGAGATGGCTTTCCTGTCCTATCAACTGGCGACCATCAAGGTCGATGTGCCGCTGGATATCGGTCTCGATGATCTGCAAATGGGCGCGGAAGACCCGGCCAAACTCTACGAGCTGTACACCCTGCTGGAATTCAAGAGCTGGCTCAATGATCTGGATCGCGATGCCAAGCGTCTGGAACTGAGCGCGGCGGCCGAACCTGCACCGGCGGGCGATCTGTTCAGCGCCCCGCAAGCCGAGGCACCTGTTGCTCCTGTCGAGGCCGCATACGAAACCATCCTCGATCAGGCCCGCTTCGACGTCTGGCTGGAAAAACTGCGCAACGCCAAACTGATCGCCTTCGACACCGAGACCACCGGCATCGACGCGCAGCAGGCGCAACTGGTTGGCCTGTCGTTCGCCGTACAGGCCAACGAAGCCGCGTACATCCCGCTGACCCATTCCTACATCGGCGTGCCGGAGCAGCTGGATCGCGACACCGTGCTGCGCGCACTCAAGCCGATTCTGGAAGACCCGAACAAACTCAAGGTCGGCCAGCACGCCAAGTTCGACATGAACATTCTGGCCAACTGCGCCATTGGCGGCGATCAGAGTGAAGGCATCAGCGTGCGCGGCATCGCCTTCGACACCATGCTCGAGTCCTACGTACTCAACTCCACCGCAACCCGCCATGACATGGACAGCCTCGCGCAGAAATACCTCGATCACACCACGGTGAGCTTCCAGGACATCGCCGGCAAAGGTGCCAAGCAGCTGACCTTCGACCAGATCGCCCTGGAACAGGCCGGGCCGTACGCCGCTGAAGACGCCGACATCACCCTGCGCCTGCATCAGGCCCTGTTCGACAAGCTCAGCGCGATTCCGAGCCTGGCCAGCGTGCTGACCGACATTGAGATCCCGCTGGTGCCAGTGCTGGCTCGCATCGAACGCCAGGGTGCGTTCGTCGATGCCGAGTTGCTGGGCATTCAGAGCATTGAGCTTGGCAACAAAATGGTCGCGCTGGAGCGTGAGGCCTTCGAAATCGCCGGGGAAGAATTCAACCTCGGCTCGCCGAAGCAGCTGGGCGTGATTCTTTATGAAAAGCTCGGCCTGCCGGTGCTGAAGAAAACCGCCAAAGGCCAGCCGTCCACCGCTGAAGAAGTGTTGGCGAAACTCGCCGAAGACGATCACCGCTTGCCGAAGGTGCTGATGGAGCACCGCTCGATGAGCAAGCTGAAAAGCACTTACACCGATCGCCTGCCGGAGCAGATCAACCCGCGTACCGGGCGCATCCACACCTCGTATCACCAGGCTGTGGCTTCGACCGGGCGCCTGTCCTCCAGTGATCCGAACCTGCAGAACATTCCGGTGCGCACCGCCGAAGGCCGACGCATTCGTCAGGCGTTCGTCGCACCCAAAGGCTACAAACTGCTGGCGGCGGACTATTCGCAGATCGAACTGCGGATCATGGCGCACCTGTCCCGCGACGAAGGCCTGATGAACGCCTTCCGTAACAATCTCGACGTGCACACTGCAACCGCTGCCGAAGTATTCAAGGTCGAGCTCGATCAAGTGACCTCCGACCAGCGCCGCAGCGCCAAGGCGATCAACTTCGGTCTGATCTACGGCATGGGCGCGCAGAAGCTCGGCAAGGACATCGGCGTCGACACCAAGACCGCCAAGGCTTACATCGATACCTACTTCGCTCGTTATCCAGGCGTTCGCGAATACATGGAGCGCACTCGCGCGCAGGCGGCGGATCAGGGTTACGTCGAAACTTTCTTCGGCCGTCGCCTCTACCTGCCGGAGATCAACTCGAACAAGCCGCAGGAACGCGCCGCCGCTGAACGCACGGCGATCAACGCGCCGATGCAGGGCACGGCAGCGGACATCATCAAGAAAGCCATGGTGGCTGTGGATAACTGGCTGACCACGTCGGGTCTGGACGCGCGGGTCATCCTGCAAGTGCACGACGAACTGGTGCTGGAGGTTCGCGAGGATCTGGTCGAGCAGGTCAGCGCCGAGATTCGTACGCACATGAGCGAAGCGGCGAAACTGGATGTGCCGCTGCTGGTGGAAGTTGGCGTGGGCAACAACTGGGATGAGGCGCACTGAATATTGGCAGAGTTGCCGCGACGCGCCGTCGCGGCAAGCCCCGGGAACCGGGCTTAGACCGATAAATGCTTGAGGCTATTCCAAAGCTTTTTGAAAAAAATCTGAACTAATCTGTTGATCGAACACTCAGAGGTACTGAATGGCTGGTGAAGCCCTTCGATGCTCCTATGTTGTGTTAAGTGTTGGCAGATATCTGAACCCCGCCCTAGCGGTTCGGAACTTGAACCCCGGAATTTCTCCCTCCCCAATGAAATCCGGGGCTTTTTTTGCCCAAAAATCGGCTGAAGCGCGGCCATGCTGCGTTAAAAGCATCGCTAAAAAAGCTCATTCAGGTCCCCTAAACTCCGCTTTTTAGCGTTACTCTCGCCTTGCCTGACAGCACCACAGTCAGTTTTGAAATTGTCTTACTCGGCTGCCGCCTCGGCGCCTTTGTCTGCCAGTTCCATCCAGTTGGCCAATACAGTGTAGGCCTCTTCCAGGCCCATGCGTTTTGGGGCGGAGAACAACTGGATGGTGATCGAGTCGCCCCAGCCTTTGCGGATTTCCGACTGTACTTTCAACAAGGTGTTCTTGGCTGCGCCGTAGGTGAGCTTGTCGGCCTTGGTCAGCAGGATGTGCATCGGCATGCCGGCGGCGACGGCCCAGTCGAGCATCAGCAGGTCGAAGTCGGTCATCGGATGGCGGATGTCCATCATCAGAATCAGACCTTTCAAACTCTCCCGACCACCGAGGTAAGCCTCGAGGTGGCGCTGCCAGTGTTGCTTGAGCGGGATCGGTACTTTTGCATAACCGTACCCCGGCAGGTCGACCAGACGGCGATCATCGTCTAGCTTGAAGAAGTTCAACAGCTGTGTGCGACCCGGAGTTTTCGAGGTGCGCGCCAGGCTGGCGTGGGTCAGGGTGTTCAGCGCGCTGGATTTGCCAGCGTTGGAACGACCGGCAAACGCCACTTCGAAGCCTTCGTCGTCTGGGCATTGATCGACTTTGGCGGCACTGAGCATGAACGTGGACTGTTGGCACAGGCCGAGGATGGGATTCTTGAGTTGCATGGGATTTCCGATGTGGGCGGCGCCGGGATTGGGCGCGGAACGCGGTGTCGCTTCCGTTTCAGTGACGCCAGTATATAATGCCGCAGATTTTGTGTGTGCTTTGTCCCAGCGAAGGATGAAGTTCACGAGAGCGACAGACTTTGATTGCGCATTAGAACGCAGAACGCTCTCAACCCTGAAAAGGTCGTTTTATGACGAAATGGCTGCTGGCTGCCGGAGTCTTGATGCCGCTTTACAGCGCACAGGCTACACAGGATCCGGAAGCTGTGTACAACCGTGTTTGTGGTGCCTGTCATTCCGGCCAACTACCCATGGCGCCCGCAAGAGGCGATCAGGAAGCTTGGACGCCGAGGTTGGCGAAAGGTATGGGGACGCTGGTGCAACACGTGACCCAGGGTTTCAAGGCGATGCCGCCGCGTGGTTTGTGCATGGACTGCAGTGCCGAGGATTACCAGGCCATCATCCTTTGGATGAGCGAGAGTAAGCCCGGTCCATAACTTAACCCTTAGCCGTAGTTGGATTAGCTGATGAACAAATTGATCGTGAGTCTGCTGTTGACCGTGGGAATTTCAGGTGTCGCCCATGCTGCCGGCGATGCCGCAGCAGGCCAGGCCAAAGCTGCCGTGTGCGGAGCCTGCCATGGCCCGGACGGCAACAGCATGGCGCCAAACTTTCCGAAACTGGCAGGTCAAGGTGAACGCTACCTCGACAAGCAATTGCACGACATCAAGTCGGGCAAGCGCGTGGTGCTGGAAATGACCGGGCTGCTGACCAACCTGAATGACCAGGATCTGGCCGACATCGCTGCGTACTTCGCCAGCCAGAAAGGCAGCGTCGGCGCCGCCGATCCGAAGATCGTCGCTCGCGGTGAAGCGCTGTTCCGTGGCGGCAATCTGGAAAAAGGTCTGCCAGCCTGCACCGGCTGCCACTCGCCGAACGGCTCCGGCAATGCCGCCGCAGGCTTCCCCCATCTGGGTGGCCAGCACGCTCAATACATCGCCAAGCAACTGACCGATTTCCGCAAGGAAGACGGCGGTCGCGCCAACGACGGCGACGCAATGACCATGCGCACCATCGCACGCAAGCTGAGCGACGAAGACATCGCTGCGGTTTCCAGCTACATCCAGGGCCTGCACTGAGGCCCTGAATCGAGGGCTGAACGAGGCGCGCAACGCCCGCCACGTTAACGCTCGATTAATCCTTCGCAGCAAGTATAAAAAGGGTGGCTTTGGCCGCCCTTTTTTGTGGCCGCTGCCGTTACACTACAGCACTCATGCCCGCCAGGATCTGTGTCGAAACAGGTCGAGCGAGGCGACCCAAATTGTTCAGGAGTAAAGCATGCGTAATCTGATCATCAGCGCCGCCCTCGTCGCTGCCAGCCTGTTCGGCGTCACTGCCCAGGCCGCTGAAGCCCCTGCCGCCCCTTACGTCGAACTGGCCAACCCGGTGCCGGTGGCAAAGCCTGGCAAAATCGAAGTGGTCGAGCTGTTCTGGTATGGCTGCCCGCATTGCTACGCTTTTGAGCCAGTGATCAATCCATGGGTTGAAAAACTGCCGTCCGACGTCAACTTCGTGCGCATCCCCGCCATGTTCGGCGGCCCATGGGACGCTCACGGTCAGATGTTCCTGACTCTGGAAGCCATGGGTGTCGAGCATCAGGTACACAACGCCGTGTTCAACGCGATCCAGAAAGAGCACAAGAAGCTCACCGACAAGAACGACATGGCTGACTTCCTCGCCACTCAAGGCGTGGACAAGGACAAGTTCCTCGCCACTTTCGACTCGTTCGCTATCAAAGGCCAGATCGTCAAGGCCCGTGAGCTGGCGAAGAAGTACGAAATCACTGGCGTGCCAACCATGATCGTCAATGGTAAATACCGCTTCGACATCGGCTCTGCCGGTGGTGCCGAGCAAGCATTGAAGCTGGCTGACGATCTGGTCGCCAAAGAGCGAGCGGCTAACAAGGCTGCTGCCAACTAAGCGCGGCATTCGCCATGCGCCGCTGGAAGTCCGAACGCATCGTTGGCCTGCATGATCCGCAGGTCAACGAGCATCATCTGGCGTCTACGGGCCTGCCCGCAGACCAGCGTCTGCGCTTGCTCAGCTTTAACATTCAGGTCGGCATCAGCACCGAGCGCTATCGGCATTACCTGACCCGCAGCTGGCAGCATCTGCTGCCGCACACCGGGCGTTCCGGCAATCTGCAAAAGATCGGTGACCTGCTCGGCGACTTCGATCTGGTCGCCCTGCAGGAAGCCGATGGCGGCAGCCTGCGCTCAGGCTACGTCAATCAGGTCGAACATCTGGCCCACCTCGGCGCCTTTCCCTACTGGTATCAACAACTCAATCGCAACCTCGGTCGACTGGCCCAGCACAGCAATGGCGTGCTCAGTCGCCTGAAGCCGTGGGCGATCGAGGATCACCCGCTGCCCGGCCCGAAAGGTCGCGGCGCGATCCTGCTGCGCTTCGGCGAAGGTCCGGAGGCACTGGTGGTGGTGATGATGCACCTGGCCCTCGGCGCGCGGACGCGCAGCCTGCAACTGGCCTACATTCGTGATTTGATCAGCGGGTACAAGCATCAGGTGCTGATGGGCGACATGAATACCCATGCCAGCGACCTGCTCGAACACTCGCCGTTACGCGATCTCGGCCTGCTGGCCCCGCAGGTGGAAGCGACCTTCCCCAGCTGGCGCCCACAGCGTTGCCTTGATCATATTCTGCTCAGCCCGACCCTGACCCTGGAAAAGGTCGAGGTGCTGGCCCAGCCCATTTCCGATCACCTGCCGGTCGCGGTGGAAATTCGTCTGCCGGGTTCGCTCACGGCTGACGCATTGCCCGCGTTGAGCCCTGCCCCTCGCGGAACCTGTGAATGAGCGACGACGCCCAGCGCTGGAAAGAGAAGTACCTCAAGAGCATCGAACAGCAGGACAAGCTCGAACGCCGCTGGGCCGCGCGACTCGACCTGCTGCGGCGCGGTCTGGTGCGCAGCACGCTGGCGGCCGAGGGCACCGACAAGGTCGTCGATCAGTGCATGAAAGAAATGCGCGAAGTCGTGCGTACCGATGACATGGACGCCGGCCTCGCCGCCCTGCTGCCGCGTCTGGAAAAAGCCGTGCTCGACTCCGAGCAGCGCCGTGAAACGCGCATTGATCAGGTCAGCACCGCACTGACCGCGCTGGTCACCCAGTTGCAGGCTTTGCCGCTGCCGCGCGAAGTCGCGCAACCGCTGAAGAAATTCGCCAAACAACTGGACAGCCGCGTCGGTCAGGCACGGGAAATGCCGCTGCTGTTGAGCGAACTCAGTGGCTTGCAGGGCAAGGCCTTGAGTCAGTTGGAAACGCCTGCCGAGCCGGGGCGGCCGGGGTTGTTGCAGCGTTTGTTTGGTAGTCGCGACAGTGAAGAAGCCGTTGCACCGGCGGCCGACATACCAGCAACACCAGTGCCGCAACCGGTCGAAGCCCGACAATCTGAACCGGAGCCTGTGCAATCGGCACCGGTGGCCCAAGCTGAGCCAGCGATCGCAGCGCCCGAGACCGTCATCGAGGCGCCTGTCCAGACGCCGCCTGATGAGCCGCAAGTCGTTGCGTTCGCTACGCCTGTGGTCGCCGTTGAAGCCGAGCCAACGCAGGTTGAGCCAGCAGCTGACACCGAGATAACCGTCGCTGCGCAAGCAACCGAAGCACTCAACCCCGACGAACTGATCCACCCCGGCGATCCGTCGCCGCTGCTCCTCGACAGCCTGCCCCTGCCCGAACCGATTGCTCAGGCCTTGGCCGCCATCGACCCGGAGCAGTCGGAACACGACATCCTCTTCGCGCTGCCGGATTCCCCGGAGCCGTCCTACAGCTCCGTAGCCAGACATATCGAAGACACGCTGATCGGCCTGCTCGACGACCTGACCCTGCCCGAGCGCCACCGGCCGCAAGCCGAAGCCATGCGCGAACGGCTCAAACACGGACTGAACTGGTACGAACTGCTGCCGATCCTCGACGATCTCGCAACCTTGATGCTGGCGATTACCGACAGCGGTCAGCACGAATTCGAAGCCTATCTGCAGCAACTCAACGAACGCCTCGAAGCGTTTCAGAGCAATCTGCAAGCGGCCAGCGAAGGGCATGCCGACAACAGCTCGGCGGCGCGGGCCATGGACACGCAGATTCGCGAGCAGGTCGACGGCTTGCAGAGCAGCGTCCAGCAAGCGGCGGACCTCGATGACCTCAAGCATGTGCTGGAGAATCACCTGGAAGGCCTGCTGGGAACGATGGACCAGCACCAGAAACAGCGCGACGCCCGAGAGCAGGAAGTCGCCGCCAGGTTGAAGAGCCTGTCGGAGCGGGTGGCGCATATGGAGCAGGAAGCCATGGGCTTCCGTGAACACCTTGAAGAGCAGCGGCAGAAAGCCCTGATCGATCCGTTGACCGGCCTGCCCAACCGTGCGGCGTGGAGCGAACGCCTTGAGCATGAAATCCAGCAATGGCAGCAGCACGGCAACACCCTCAGCCTGGCCATGCTCGACCTCGATCACTTCAAGCGGATCAACGACAGCTATGGCCATCTGGCCGGCGACAAAGTGCTGAAGATCATCGCCACGGTATTGCGCAAACGCCTGCGCGGCTCGGATTTCATCGCCCGTTTCGGCGGTGAGGAGTTCGTGCTGTTGCTGCCCGCGACGCCACCAGCGGTGGGCGCGAAACTGCTGGAAACCCTGCGCGCGGCGATCGAAGCCTGCCCGTTTCATTTCAAGGGCGAGCGAGTGACTATCACCATTTCCATGGGACTCGCGTCATTCCGGGTGGGAGAACACAGCGATCTGGTGCTGAAAAGAGCCGATCAGGCGCTGTACCGAGCAAAAAACGCCGGGCGCAACCGAGTCGAGCTCGGCTAAGGCAATTGTTCCATTTTGTTTAAATCCGCCCGCTGGCGGACTCTGAGCAAATCCGTACGTTACACTGTTGCATTATCGTTTTCAGCGTATCGTCCTCTGCCATGAAATTCCTTGCCCTTGTTGCCTCGCTGCTCGTCCTCGCTGGTTGCGCCAGCGGTCCGCGCTATGACACCAGCCACCCTTCGGCCAATTACGACAGCCGCATCCAGTTCGTTGTGGTGCATTACACCTCGGCGTCGCTGGAGCGTTCGCTGCAATTGCTGACCCATGGCGACGTCAGTAGCCATTACCTGATCGGCGATGACAAGAGCGCCACCGTGTACAAGCTGATGGACGAAAACCAGCGCGCCTGGCACGCCGGCGAAAGTCAGTGGCAGGGCCGTACCTGGCTGAACTCCAGTTCCATCGGCATCGAAATCGTCAATCCCGGCTACAAGGACACCCCGACCGGGCGCCTGTGGTATCCGTACAGCGAAGCGCAGATCCAGTCGTTGATCACCCTGCTCAAGGACATCAGCAAACGCAACGGCATCAGCCCGCGGCACATCATCGGTCACAGCGACATCGCGCCGTTGCGCAAGCTTGATCCGGGGCCACTGTTCCCCTGGAAACGTCTCGCCGCCGAAGGCCTTGGCCTGTGGCCGAACGAGCAAGCGGTGGCGCGTCAGCAGGCTATTTTTAACAGCAACCCGTTGCCGGAGATCGGCTGGTTCCAGGCGCAACTCGCGCGTCTGGGTTACGACACGCCGCAGACCGGCGAGCTGGACGTCGCCACGCGCCACGTCCTCGCCGCGTTCCAGATGCATTACCGCCCTGCCCGCTTCGACGGCACTCCGGATGCGCAAACCGCAGCACTTCTTTTGGTCCTCAATCAGACAAAATAATGACGCCCGCCCGACGGTCAGGGCGAAATCGCAATCAGCAGCTATAACTCATGGTAATTCTTCGGAAAATCCCTTATGGCTGCGACCCGAGAGACGCTGCGTAGCTGGTTTTATCGCCCTGTTTTTTTGGCGATGATCGCGGCTGTCCTCAGCGCCAGCCTGCTGATCGCCGGCGGTATGTTCGCGGCGATGCGCCAGTTGGAAATGCGCGAGAGCCAGGAAATGAACGCCCAAGGCGAGCGTTTCCTCGCGCGCCTCGAACAATTGTTCGGCCAGTTGCGCGAAAGTCTCGACGACCTTGAAGCCCAGCCCTTGCGCGGCTGCGACGAAGAAATGATCGCGACTCTGCAGCAAGTCACCTTCAACTACCGCTTCGTCTACGAAGCCGCGTACATGGACGCCTCGCGGTTCTGCTCCAACCGTCCGCGCCAGGAAGGTCTGTCGTTGGTGCGCGCGCCGGACATTCAGGGCCCGACCTACAGCTATTGGCTGAACACCACCACCGAGCCCGATGAAAACCGCGCGGCGCTGATGCTCGGTCGCGGCAACTTTCGTGTCGCTACCTCGCGCGGGCATTTGACCGACATGGTCGATCTTTCGCCCGGCAGCAGCCTGCTGGTGGTACTCGATCACGGCACTCGCGCGATTCCGGTGCTCGGCACCGCACAGACCTGGCCACCGACCGAACCCTGGCCACCGAAGAGCCCTGATGCGCTGCAAGTCACGCAAACGCGGCTGATCTATCGCATGCCCACCGACAACCCGGAATATCAATTGGTGCTGATTACGCCGCGCACGGGCATGCACGTCCCGGCGGTGTGGTGGTGGCTGTTGCCGGTGTGCCTGATCGCCGGGGCCGTTGTCGGCTTTCTGACCTTGCTATTGGTGCGTCAGCGCCAGTCGCTGGATGCCGAGCTGCACGGGGCGATCCGCCGGGGTGAGTTGCAGGTGCTGTATCAGCCGATCTTCGATCTCGACAGCCGCAACTGCGTCGGCGCCGAAGCGCTGCTGCGCTGGCGGCGCCCGGACGGCACGCTGACCAGCCCCGACCTGTTCATTCCCATGGCGGAGAACACCGGGCAGATCCGGCAGATGACCGACTTCGTCTTGCAGCGTCTGCTCGAACAGCTGGGGCAGCTGCTGCGCGCCAATCCGCAGCTGTATATCTCGGTGAACCTCGCGGCCTGCGATGTCATGGTGCCGCGCATCGGCCAGGTCATGGCGCGGCTGCTCGCGCTGCACCGTGTCGCCGCGCGGCAGATAGCCTTCGAAGTCACCGAGCGGGGCCTGATTGATGTGGTGGTGGCGCGGGAAAACCTGCAAGCCTTGCGCGACGTCGGCCATCAGGTGCTGATCGATGATTTCGGCACCGGCTATTGCAGCCTCGCCTATCTGCAGACCTTGCCGGTGGACTGCCTGAAGATCGACAAGGCGTTCATCGATGCGCTCGGCCATGACGCGGCGAGCAGCGGCGTCGCTCCGCACATCATTCACATGGCGCAGGCGCTGGATCTGAAAGTGATTGCCGAAGGCATCGAGCTGGAATCCCAGGCAGCACTGCTCAGCAGTGAGGGGGTCAAGTTCGGTCAGGGCTGGCTGTTCGCTCACGCACTGAGCGCCGTGCAGTTCATTGAACTGATCACCCGTGGACGACGCCTGGCCGGACGGCGTATGGACGATGAAGCCTAAACGGCCAGCGCCATGTAGAACTGGGTGCCCTGCCCCGGCCGCGAATAAACGCCCATGCGCCCGCCGTGCAACTGGACGATTTCCTTGCACAGCGCCAGGCCAAGGCCGGCACCGCCCTTCTTGCGTCCAACTTGCACGAACGGTTCGAAGATCCGCCCCTGCTGGCCGTAGGCAATGCCCTCGCCATTGTCTTCGACGCTGATGATGACCCGCTCGCCATGGCGGCGTGCCTGCAGCCGGATCTGCCCGTCGCGGGCGGTGTGCCGCAAGGCGTTGTCGATCAGATTGTCGAGGACGCGATCAAGTTGCGCCTGATCAGCCTGCAACCTCGGCAGCGGGCCTTGAATCTCGATGTTCAGCGCAACACCTTTGGCCGCAGCCACGTCGGCAAAGCGCAGTTGCGCCTGCTCCAGCAGGTCATCAATGGAACATGGCGCCAGAGTGAGTTTCTGTAGGCCGTTCTGGTAGCGCGAGAAATTCAGCAAGTCGTTGATCAACTGCATCAGACGCTGCATTTCTTCGTTGACCGTATCCAGCAGGTCAGCTTCGCGCGATTCCGCCGGGAACTTGGCCCGCTCGCGAAAAAGTCCGAAGGCCATGTGCATGCCGGTGACCGGCGTGCGCAGCTCGTGGGAAGCGCGCAAGACGAACTCACTGCGCACGCGCTCGAACGCGCGTTGCTCGGTAACGTCGTGCAGCACCATCACCGCGCCGAGAATATGCCCCTGGGTATGACTGACCGGCGTCAGGCTGTAGGTCAGCAGGCGCGATTCGCCATCGACTTCGATACTCAGATCTTCCGGCGCACGCTCCAGCGTGCCGCCGCGCAGCACCAGTTGCAGTTGCGCATCCAGCTCCGGGCGCCCGAGTGCGGTGCCCAAGCCTTGGCCGAGCCGGTCGTCTTCCCAGCCCAACTGGCGCTGAGCCACAGGATTGAGGTGTTCGAGCTGGCCTTGGCGATCAATCATCAACAAACCGTCGTCGATACTGTCGAGCACCGCTTGCAAACGCTGCTGACCGGCCAACAGTTCGTCGACATTCATCGCTTGGTGTTCGCGCAACGCTTCGGCCATCAGGCCGAAGCGTCGCGACAACAGGTTGACTTCCATGGCCGTGGAAATCGGCAGGGTCACGTCATAGTTGCCCTGGCCGATATTGTCGGCAGCCTTGGCCAGCGCTTCGATCGGTGCGCCGAAACGTCGGGCGATGCCCTGGGCGGTGACGAAACCGATGATCAGCACCGCCAGTCCGACCAGGCCAAGCAGCCCGGCAATCAGCAACGCGCGTTCACGGGCAGCGTGTTGGACCGCGTTGATGGTTTCCAGCGCATGTTTGTGCTCAGCAATCAGGCCATTACGCAGAATGTTGAAGCGCTCGCGGAAATCCGCAGTGGTACTGGCGTTCTTCGCCGCTTCGGCAGTCACGTCGAATGAGGCGAGGAAGTTCAGGTAGTCGGCCTTGGCCTGGCGGAAACCGTAAGGCTGGCCATCGCCCTCCCGCTGCTGGGCGATGCCTTGGTCGAGCAACTCGAAGTAGTGCTGTTTGGACGCTTCGAACGCAACGGGATCGGGTTTTTCGGCGAGCATGATGATCAATTGATCACCGAGGGTCTGGCGCAGCTTGAGGCCCAGATCCAGGGTGACGAAGTTGCTGCGCACCAGCGCTTCCTGTGACCCGGCCATCTGCATCACGCTGACCAGCCCGAGCAAGAGCCCGAGCAAGGCCACGGTGATCAACGCAGAAATACTCAGGAACAGGCGCGTGCGCAGCTTGATCGCCAGTTTCATCGCGCAGTGCTCACAGGTTGTACTGCTTGCGTTTGCGATACAGGGTCGAGGCGTCGATGCCGAGGGTTTTCGCCGCTTGGTCCAGGGTACCGGCGGTGGCAAGCACCGCGCCGATGTGCGCTTTCTCCAGCTCGTCCAGGCTCAGCGCCGCGCCGACCCGTGGCGCGTTGTTGGCCGGTTGTTCGGCCATGCCCAGGTGGCTGATTTCCACGCGTTCCTGCGGGCAGATGATGCTGGCCCGCTCGACCACGTTGCGCAGTTCGCGAATATTGCCCGGCCAGCGATAACCGAGCAGCGCTTCGCGCGCCTCATCGCTGAAGCCGCGCGCCGGACGCGCGTACTCTTTGACGAAACGTGCGAGGAAGCGATCGGCAAGGGTCAGGATGTCTTCGGCGCGCTCGCGCAACGGCGGCAGATGCAGGGTGATGACGTTGAGACGATAGAGCAGGTCTTCGCGGAAACGGCCGTCGCGGACCATGTCTTCGAGGTTGAGGTTGGTGGCGGCAAGGATGCGCACATCGGCGCGGCGAGTGACCGGATCGCCGACCCGCTCGTATTCCTTGTCCTGGATGAAGCGCAGCAACTTGGGTTGCAAAGTCAGCGGAAAGTCGCCGATCTCGTCGAGAAACAGCGTGCCGCCGTCCGCCTGGTTGACTCGACCCAGCGTGCTTTCGCTGGCGCCGGTAAACGCGCCACGGCTATGGCCAAACAGCTCGCTTTCCATCAGCTCGGCAGTCAGCGACGGGCAGTTGATAGTGACGCAGGATTTCTTCTCGCGCTTGCTCCAGCCGTGAATCGCACGGGCCAGTTCACCTTTACCCGTGCCGGACTCGCCAAGGATAAGAATGTTGGCGTCGGTGCTTGCGACCTGCCGGGCCGTTTCCAGCACGACTTTCATCGCCGGGCTGTGGGAATCGAGACCGTCTTTCGGTTTGCGGATCTCGCCTTCCAGCGCTTCGAGCCGCGCGGAGAGCTGGCGCACTTCCAGCTGCTTGGCGGTGGCCAGGCGCAGTTGATCAGGGCTGCACGGCTTGACCAGATAATCGGCGGCGCCGGCCTGGATGGCATCAACGGCGGTGTCGACCGCCGAATGGGCGGTGACGATCACTACGCGCATCCACGGCGCCTGAATGCGCATCTGCGCGAGGACGTCGAGACCGTTGTCCTCGCCCAGGCGCAAATCAAGGAAGCACAGATCGAAGACCTGACGTTGCAGCAAAGCATCGGCCTGGGCCGCGCTATTAGCGGTGGCTACCGTATAGCCTTCGTCTTCGAGGCAATAACGAAACGTACGCAGGATGGCGGATTCATCGTCCACCAGCAGAATGCGGCCTTGTTGCTCAGTGGCAGATTCCATTTTTCCTACGCTCCATAGTGATTAGTCTTGGGTTAGTCCCGGAAAAATCGGGCAAGTTGCATGGTTGATTCTGAACGATACCAGCCATAGGAGGGTAGCTCTCTACTGCCATAACGGCCAATTCATTGATTTCGTTGAGTTTTAAAACATTCTGCGTTTTGCAGGGCAGATCCTGCGTCCTCTTCTGACATCTGCGTACCGGTAGCAATTCCATATCATCGAAATTTCCCACGAAATAATCGTGCATTGCGCACGACCGCAGAAGAGCCATCGTGCAGGATGCGTCTCAGGAAATTTCTCAACCACGTATAACTCATTGTTTTTATTGGTTTTTTCACAGATGAAAAAACTGGCATGCAGGCTGCAATACCTCACTCAGCCCGGGCAGAACAGCACTGCCCCAACCGAACAAGCGTGAGGAACACAGGATGACTCGCCCAATCGCCGCCCAAGTACGTATTTCGCCACTGCAGATCCAGCAAGGTCTGTTCGGTGTACTGGCGTTGCTGATCACCCTGATCGTCTGCCAGCAGTACATGAGCTGGGAAAACAGCCGCAAACCCGAGCCACTGATTTCGATGCAGCACAGCACTCAAACGCACTTCAGTGCCGTGAGCAGCAGCCAGGTTGAAAACGCTTCGATGCACATGATCGATGTCGACCAGGCGCAACCGCTGGATCAATTGCCACGGGAAGAGCGCTGGGTTTTCTAAGCCTTTGAACACATTCAGGCGCGTAGCGCCGGAAACCGGAAACACCCCTAAATAGAGAAGTAAGGAGAATCACCATGTTGAGCTGGGCAATTACATTCTTGATCATTGCCATCATCGCCGCCGTTCTGGGCTTCGGTGGTATCGCGGGCACCGCCACGGGTATCGCCAAGATTCTCTTTGTCGTGTTCCTGGTAATGTTCATCGCTTCCTTCTTCTTTGGCCGTCGCGGCCGAGGTTAACGATGATCGGTCTCAAGACATTGGCCGCCGCCCTGCTTCTGGGCGGCAGTGCCATGGCCATGGCGGCCAATGACGGCCAGACCCGGGTCAACGAACTGCTCGCCTCCGACGCGCAGTACCGTGAAACCTGGGAAGGCGTGATCAAAAAGGAAGAGCGCGTACCGGAATGGGTGATCAACCTGTCCGGCACCTCCGAACAACAGATGCATGCCGTTACGGAAGATGGCGATCAGTATCTGGTCGGTCCGCTCTGCGAGAGTCAGGACAAGTGTCTGAATCACCGCTTGATCGTGGCCTTCAGCTTCGACAAGGATGACGCCTACGCCATGCTGGTCGATGTGCCGGAAGGTCTGCCGCAGGACAAGTCGCCGACGCGACACGCGACTTATCGCTTCTTCGGCAAACCTGATCAGGGCATGCAGGATCTGCTGATGGAAACCCTGAAGAAAGATCCGAAGTGGTACTGACGCAGGACGCGCAACGGTTTCGAACACGAAAGCAGCGCCCCGCTGCTTTCCATTGCACCGCCCGATGAGGGTCGGTGCATGACCAGGGGGCCGGGATGTTCTGACTGATACAGGGTCGGAGTGACCTACGGGTACAGGGAGTACCTGCGCAAGGGCCGGGTCAGGGTAAAAGCTGCGCCGCAGGTTCGTCGACCCGGTGGTCTGACGAATCTGCGCTGGGCTTTGAATTCGCTAAAACATTGATCCAGCACGCCAAATTCCTTTTTCAATCGTCAACACTGCGAGGAAAACATTTCGCGGTGTTTCCTGGCGACCGTATATCGACAAAGATCGCGCTCGTTCCGTGTGACTTCTAGTCTTGCGATTCAGACTTTTTCCGGAAATTTCCGCCGGTTTTACCTGTGCAAAATTTAACCAGCCTACGCTGTAATGGCCGGTTCACGGCACTTATGCCGGCACAAATGTCACAATCGAACCGCTTGGGACGCCAGTTTCAAATGAAAAAGCTCATGCCGATTAGGCATAGGGTAGGCGTTTACGGCATTAGACGGCGCCACCTTGCATCGGAATAGTTGCGCCTTTTTTCGCCTGCCGAAGAGCCGTAAACACGCACTTCGGGGCACCTTATACGGAGGCAGATGCACAGACTTTTCCGCTGATGAGCGTTCCAGTTCCTGCATGTGCCTGAGTCAAACGCAAGTAAGGGTAAAGATAATGAAGAAGGCAAAAATCAGCCTCGCCTGGCAGATCCTCATCGGTCTGGTTCTAGGGATTGCAATTGGTTCGTTGCTCAACCACTTCAGTGCTGAAAAGGCCTGGTGGATCAGCAACGTCCTGCAACCGGCAGGCGATATCTTTATCCGTCTGATCAAGATGATCGTGATCCCGATCGTCATTTCCTCGCTGATCGTCGGCATCGCTGGCGTCGGCGACGCCAAGAAACTCGGGCGTATCGGCCTGAAGACCATCATCTATTTCGAGATCGTCACCACCATCGCCATCGTTGTCGGTCTGGTGCTGGCCAACGTGTTCCATCCGGGCACCGGCATCGACATGAGCACTCTGGGCACGGTCGACATCTCGAAGTACCAGGCGACCGCCGCCGAAGTGCAGCATGAACATGCATTCATCGAAACCATCCTCAACCTGATCCCGTCGAACATCTTCGCGGCCATGGCCCGCGGCGAAATGCTGCCGATCATCTTCTTCTCCGTACTGTTCGGGCTCGGCCTGTCGAGCCTGCAGTCGGACCTGCGCGAGCCGCTGGTGAAGATGTTCCAGGGCGTTTCGGAAAGCATGTTCAAGGTCACCCACATGATCATGAACTACGCCCCGATCGGCGTGTTCGCACTGATCGCGGTGACCGTGGCCAACTTCGGCTTCGCCTCGCTGCTGCCGCTGGCGAAACTGGTGATCCTGGTTTACGTCGCCATCGCCTTCTTCGCCTTCGTCGTGCTGGGCCTGATCGCCAAGCTGTTCGGCTTCTCGGTGCTCAAGCTGATGCGCATCTTCAAGGATGAGCTGGTACTGGCCTACTCCACCGCCTCCTCGGAAACCGTGCTGCCACGGGTGATCGAGAAGATGGAAGCCTACGGCGCGCCGAAAGCCATCTGCAGCTTTGTGGTACCGACCGGTTACTCGTTCAACCTCGACGGCTCGACCCTGTACCAGTCGATTGCGGCGATCTTCATTGCCCAGCTGTATGGCATTGACCTGTCGATCAGCCAGCAACTGCTGCTGGTGTTGACGCTGATGGTCACCTCCAAAGGCATCGCCGGCGTACCGGGCGTGTCCTTTGTAGTGCTGCTGGCGACTCTGGGCAGCGTCGGCATCCCGCTTGAAGGCCTGGCGTTCATCGCCGGTGTCGACCGCATCATGGACATGGCCCGTACCGCACTGAACGTGATCGGTAATGCTCTGGCGGTGCTGGTCATCGCGCGCTGGGAAGGCATGTACGACGACGCCAAGGGCGAGCGCTACTGGAACTCCCTGCCGCACTGGCGCAGCAAGGAAAAACTGCCGGCTGGCGAAATTTCCAAGAACTGATGCAAAACCCTGTGGGAGCGAGCCTGCTCGCGAAGACGGTGTATCAATCTACAGAGATGTTGAATGTGCCGGCCTCTTCGCGAGCAGGCTCGCTCCCACAGTGATTGATGCACGCCCCACCAACGAACCCCGGACCAATCCGGGGTTTGTCGTTTCTGGCGACCCCGCTATCATTCGCCGCATTCTTCGGGGGATTTGACTGATGCTTAATGGCCTGTGGCTTGGCTTCTTCATCGTTGCAGCCGTGTCGGCGCTGGCGCAGTGGCTGATCGGCGGCAACGCCGGGATCTTCGCGG
>NZ_RCOC01000045.1:0-71607 GCF_004307515.1 Pseudomonas sp. Sample_14
GGGCTCATAACCCGAAGGTCGTCGGTTCAAATCCGGCTCCCGCAACCAAACATCAAAAAAGGCTACTCGAAAGAGTGGCCTTTTTTGTATCTGTTGAAAAAGTCCTTTCGCAACAATGATCTGTCACTGTGCAGTGAACCGCTGGGGATCATCAGAACCACTGACTTGCGACTATGCTTGAGTCGCAGACAGGGTTTCTGCAATCCAGGAACTGCCCTCGCCGATGCCCGACGAGAGGCGTAGTATTTTGTGATTATTTTTTTCTACAGGGATTGGTAACTTGGCTGGATACCTCCATCCTGTCGCGCACAATCCAAGAGGTGATTGATGCGCGCCAACTCGTCTGATCCACAAGACACCGTTACAGCAGAACAACCGATCAAACCCGAGCGTTTGCGCTGGCTGGATCGATTAAGCAAATACCGTCAGCCGATCGGTCTGGCCGTCACGTTGCTGCTGTTTGCCATTGCCCTGATTGCCTGCCGCCATCTGCTCGCCGAGCTTGATCTCGACGCATTGCATGACTCGATTCTTGACGTGCCGAAGCCCGCCCTGCTTGGCGCCATTGGCGCGACCGTGGTCGGTTTCATCATTCTGCTCGGCTATGAATGGTCGGCCAGCCGCTACGCTGGCGTGAAACTGCCGCCGCGCACCCTCGCGCTCGGCGGCTTCACTGCATTTGCGATTGGCAATGCCATTGGTCTGTCGCTGCTGTCCGGCGGCTCGGTTCGTTATCGTTTATATGCGCGACTGGGCGTCGGTGCGTCGGAAGTTGCGCACATGACGCTATTTGCCAGCCTCTCGCTGGGCTGCGCCTTGCCGCCACTGGCAGCGCTGGCCACCCTGAGCAACCTGCCCGCCGCCTCGCAAGCGCTGGGACTGTCCGAAGTCTTGCTCGGCTCGGTCGCCGCTGCCGTACTGATCCTCGGTGCAGTGCTGGCGATCGGCATCTATCGCCGTCGTCTGCCGGAACAACCCTACCCCGACAATCTGCTGGTCCGTGCCGGGCGGCGCACCCTGCGTCTGCCGGGTCGGCGCCTGACCTTTCTTCAACTCGTAATCACCGCCCTCGACGTCGCGGCTGCCGCCACCGTTCTGTATTTGTTGCTGCCGGAAGCGCCGCCGTTTGCGCCGTTCCTGCTGGTGTACCTGCTGGCCCTCGCCGCCGGTGTCCTCAGTCATGTACCTGGCGGCGTCGGTGTGTTCGAGGCGATTCTGCTCGCCGCGTTTGCCGACAAGCTTGGCGCCGCACCGCTGGCCGCTGCCCTACTGCTGTATCGCCTGATCTACGTGGTGCTGCCGCTGCTGGTCGCTTGCGTATTGCTGCTGATCAACGAAGGCCAGCGCCTGTTCCAATCCCAGACCATGCGCGCCGCGTCCGGTCTGGCCGCGCCGGTTCTGGCGGTGCTGGTGTTTCTGTCTGGCGTGGTGCTGCTGTTTTCCGGCGCCACACCGGAAATCGACACGCGTCTGGAACACATCGGTTTTCTGATCCCGCATCGCCTGGTCGACGCGTCGCACTTCGGCGCCAGCCTGATTGGCGTTTTGTGTCTGTTGCTCGCCCAAGGTCTGCGCCGACGCCTGTCGGCGGCGTGGATGCTGACCGTCATTCTGCTGCTGGTCGGCGCCCTGCTCTCGCTACTCAAAGGCTTCGACTGGGAAGAAGCCACGCTGATGACGTTTACGGCCGCGCTGCTCGGCGTGTTCCGCCGCTCCTTCTATCGCCCGAGCCGTTTGACCGAACTGCCGTTTTCTCCGCTGTATCTGGTCGCCAGTCTCTGCGTGCTGGGCGCTTCGGCCTGGTTGCTGCTGTTCGCCTATCAGGACGTGCCCTACAGCCATCAATTGTGGTGGCAGTTCACCCTCGATGCTGACGCGCCGCGTGGCCTGCGCTCGCTGCTCGGCGCGGCGGTGTTGCTGGTGATCATCTCCCTGACCTGGTTGCTGCGCACCGCGCGCCCGGTGATTCATTTGCCGACGCCGGACGAACTGGATCGCGCGGCAAAAATCCTCATGGCCTCGTCACAACCCGACGGCGGCCTCGCGCTGACCGGTGACAAGGCGTTGCTGTTTCATCCCAACGATGAGGCGTTCCTGATGTACGCCCGTCGTGGCCGCAGTCTGGTGGCGCTGTACGACCCGATCGGGCCGAGCCAGCAACGTGCGGAAATGATCTGGCAGTTCCGCGACCTTTGCGACATCCACCATACGCGCCCGGTTTTCTATCAGGTACGTGCGGAGAACCTGCCGTACTACATGGACATCGGCCTGACGGCGATCAAGCTCGGCGAAGAAGCCCGGGTCGATCTGCTGCGCTTCGATCTGGAAGCCAAGGGCAAGGAGATGAAGGACCTGCGCTACACCTGGAACCGTGGCACCCGCGATGGTCTGTCGCTGGAAATCCATGAGCCGGGCCAGGCGCCGATGGACGAGCTGAAGGTGATTTCCGATGCCTGGCTGACCGGCAAGAACGTGCGTGAGAAAGGCTTCTCCCTCGGCCGTTTCAGCGACGATTACCTGAAGCATTTCCGCATTGCGGTGATTCGCTTCGAAGGCCGCCCGGTGGCGTTCGCCAATCTGCTCGAGACCTACAGCCACGATCTGGCCAGTCTCGATCTGATGCGCGCGCACCCGGAAGCGCCGAAGCTGACCATGGAATTCATGATGGTCGGCCTGATTCAACACTATAAGAGTCACGGATACGCGCGCTTCAGCCTGGGCATGGTGCCGTTGTCGGGGCTGCAACCCCGGCGCGGCGCACCGCTGACCCAGCGCCTGGGCTCGATGGTTTTCCGCCGTGGTGAGCAGCTGTACAACTTCCAAGGTTTGCGCCGTTTCAAAGACAAGTTCCAGCCTGACTGGGAACCCCGTTATATGGCCGTGCCCGCCGGACTCGATCCGCTCGTGGCGCTGGCCGACACTGCTGCCCTGATCGCGGGCGGCTTGACTGGATTGGTGAAACGCTGATGATTCAACGCTCCCTGAAGTACATCCTGGCCGCCCTGCTCGTGCTGGCCGTGATTGCCGGCGGCGGTTACTGGTACCTCAAACGCCCGGCACCGGAACCGACCGTCGAACAACTGAAACCCGCCGATGGCACAGCCATGACCCGCGTGATCCCCGGCAGCAAGCCGAAGGCTCAGGTGCTGGTTGCCGTCACCGACGAACAGAAGCTCTCCGAGAAACAACTGACCACCCTCAGCCGCAGCGCCTCGGCGCAGATCGTTCAGGTGATCCTGCCCAAGGACTGCCTGCTGCAAAGCCGTGCCCTGCAATCGGGCCTGCGCGAATTGAATGGCCCGGCCACCCTGGTCAGCGGCATCGGCCCTGGCGCCGTACTGGCGTGGCGCTGGCTGGCGGAACAGAAAGACGACAAGGCCCAGGCCATCTCCGTCGATCTGGCCCTGGAAAAACCCGGCTGCACCCACCTGCTGCCGAAATCCGCCGCCCACGGCCACTGGCTGGTGGCGTGGAACGATAACCCGGACGACGCCAGCGCAGGTTTCGTACGCGATCAACCAAACGCCGAAACCAGCATCAGCGACTACGACATCAATCTGCCGCAAGTGCTGAACAACGAACTGCGCAAAATCCTCGTCGGCGGCGACAAGGCCAACGGCGGTCTGGCGATCCCGGTCGTGGAAGTGCCGGCCGGTCAGGCCAACGACACCGTGACCCTGTTCCTCTCCGGCGACGGCGGCTGGCGCGACCTCGACCGCGACGTGGCCGGGGAAATGGCCAAGATCGGCTACCCGGTGGTCGGCATCGATACCTTGCGCTACTACTGGCAGCACAAAAGCCCCGAGCAAAGCGCGCTCGACCTCACCGAACTGATGCAGCACTACCGGCAGAAATGGGGCACCAAGCGTTTCATCCTCACCGGCTACTCGTTCGGCGCTGACGTCCTCCCGGCGATCTACAACCGCCTGCCAGAAAACGAACAGCAACGCGTCGACGCGATCATCCTGCTCGCCTTCGCCCGCACCGGCAGCTTTGAAATCGAAGTCGAAGGCTGGTTGGGTAACGCCGGCAAAGAAGCCGCCACCGGCCCGGAAATGGCCAAACTGCCGGCGGCCAAGGTTGTGTGCATCTATGGTGAAGAAGAGACGGATGAGAGTGGCTGCACGGACAAGACTGCTGTTGGTGAAGCGGTGAAACTGCCTGGTGGCCACCACTTCGACGAGAACTACCCGGCGCTGGCCAAGCGTCTGGTGGACTTGATCGAGAAGCGCCAGAGCAAGGACTCGGTCGCCGAAGAGTGATCTGAGCCGCATCCACAAAAGGCCCCCACAACTTCGCAGTTACGGGGGCTTTTTACATTCCAGCCGCCACCAAAATCCCTGTGGGAGCGAGCTTGCTCGCGAAGCGGTGGGTCAGTTTACAGATTCGTCGACTGACACTACGTCTTCGCGCTCCCACAGGGTATTGTGCCGGACTCAGACAACTCGTCAGTCCCGCCGGCCAAGCTGAACATCTATCCACGTGACATCATCGTCGCCAACGCTAAAGTCGCTATCCGGCGCCGCCAACAAACTGCTTTGCTGGACTTGCGTCAAGTCCGCCCAAAAGCCATCAGTGACAAATACCAAGCGCTCAACAGCCTCCAGTTCACACCAAACAAAGTCAGGGTTCGGAACCCGGTTGATCTTCAAGCATCGCGTTACTGAATTTCGAGCTGGATCTTGCGCCAACTCACAGTGCGAACGGTCGCGCCGCCAATTGGCCTTGCAGTGAGGAGGCGTAATCCACTCGATGGCTCCCAACAGCGTCACAATCCCGCATGAACAGTCACCTTCGTATGCAACGGTGAGTCGGCCATGAGCGACCAAGCCAATCAGGTAACAGATGGCTCCCGTCTGATCAGCAGGCAACGACGCATGAAAATCCGACAGTATTGAACCCAATAGACGCTCGATAGCTCCGGGTTCTGCAGGATAGCCCCCCTGCTCCAACTGTGTAGAATGAGCCGCCAACATGCCGCTTACGAAGCATTCAGCCAGCTGTCCACTGCCGCGCCTTGAAGTGCCATCCGCGACAACAAAAAAACCACGGTCACCCTCACAGGTAGCTCCGGCATAGTCATTATTTGCTCTGCTGGCTTGCCCAGTGATTGATCGGGAGAGGTATCTCATGCGCTGGCCAGCGCTTTCATACGCCTGTGAATAATCTGCCCTCTGCCTGGATTCGCCTGCACCGAGCCTGAACTTTCGATCACGTAGCCAACCCCATCGAGCGCCATCAGCTTCTGGACTCCCTCTGTAATGAATGCCTTGAGGTCCTTGTCAGCCTGGACCACCTCCTCCAACAGCTCAGGCCGA
Organism: Pseudomonas sp. Sample_14; assembly: GCF_004307515.1. Taxonomy (NCBI): domain Bacteria; kingdom Pseudomonadati; phylum Pseudomonadota; class Gammaproteobacteria; order Pseudomonadales; family Pseudomonadaceae; genus Pseudomonas; species Pseudomonas sp. Sample_14. The sequence continues at coordinate 5,319 of NZ_RCOC01000045.1, forward strand.
CCATCGATCAAGATGATCATATCCTCGACATCCTTGTGATAAGGATCGCCATTTCCCCGACCGGCGAAAGCTTCCAGTTTCGTCGCGAGAAAATACGCGGGCTGGAATATCTGGATGGCAGTGCCGCTGGGCAGGGTGAATTTATCCGCCCTCGCCAGCCCCTCGACGAACCAGCGGTTGGCATAGCCGAGCACTGCAGGGTCGGAAGGCATGACATCCACGACAACGTCATTGAAGCGAAAACGACAATTCACCTCGTCCTCACCCGTGATCTTGAATCCCTTGGCCGCCAGCCGTTCGGTGAGTTGGTTCCAGGCGCTGATACCGGCCAACTCGATCACTAGATCAACGTCATCAGTGAAACGAATGTCGTCCAGCACGGCTGTATCTGTAACCAGCATGGCGGTTGTGCAACCGCCAACAAAAGCAACTTCGGCGAGAAACGCCTCGCCCAAGCCTCCAGCCACGAACTCAATGAGTTCGTAGTTGTGATCCGCGTTTGACGACATGTTATTTCAGCCCCATCCCTGCCTTCAGAATACTGATTGCCACACCACACTCACGCGGACCACCCAGACGGATTGCATCAGCGAGCGCCAGATAGTGGTAAAGAATCCGGTCTTTTTTCACCGCTTCCGGCACTGTTTTGTAAAGCGGCTCGATCGCTTGGCCTCGCTCGGTTCCCTGCGCATCCGGCCAGACCGGAATCAAACCACCCGCACTCTTGATGCTTTTGGACAGCGCAGGCGCTGCAAAACCTGTGGGTATGCCACGAACCATCGCGCCAGGCTTGACCGGGAAGAAGTACTTCAGCGCGTGCTCGGTAATTTTCAGCAGTTCCCGGCGGTGCACTTTGGCAAGCCCGGTGTCGTAATCATGAATGAGCAATCCAGATTCCCGGCACCGGGCGAGAGCATTTGAGACTTCGCTTTTGCTCAGTCCGAGAGAGGCAGACAGCGCACGTAAGGAGTACCGATCACTCCAACTTGTCAGCGGTGGATCAGATGCCGGTTCCGCCCATCCCTCCCAACCTGGCCCATCAGCGAAAGGCGAGTCGAATTCGCGGCGCAGGAAGAGAGTGTCTTCCCCATCAGTGGAATAGGTGACCAATGGCTTCCCCACACTTTGCCCTGCGGTCATTCGGCTGACGACATAAGGCCTGAGCAGCTCTTCGACCCTGTCCGAATTCGATTCGGCCTCCATCTCCCCCATGAGGTTCTCTTCCTGAGCGTGGAGACTGGCCATTTTGAACAATAGTAAAATGTCTTGACTCTTCATTTAGATCAAAACCTCAAGTGTCCACATTCCATAAAACGTGGACACTTGTCTCACTACCGAGGCCGGGTCGTCAAGCCCTTGGGTAAATCACTAATCGCTGCATACCTTGCCCGCATATCGTCATGGCTGTGTTCGTGTCAGACGTTTAGTATCGTTTACTTCCAGTTTCGCAATATCAGATGACGCCCACAGACCTTGTAGGCAAACTCCGAAACTCGTGTTCGGGCGCTTTGCCGCTCTATTGCGCTGTTTTTCGACGGGATACTCTCCGGACGTCGCTGACCCATTCAGCGATCGGGTGTGGTAACCCGGAGAAACCATCGCAACAGCGCGCTCCTCAAGTTATGGCGGCTGTGCGTGGGACGCTTTCGGGCGTGCCGGTTTCCTTGGTTCCCGGTTTACCACCCTGCGTACAGTTGCCTCCCTTTCGCGTGGTAACGAAAGTCGCGGCACTTCGAACCAAGGAGTAACACGATGACCGAAACTGATCTGCACGGACTTGCAAACGCTAAAACCATCGGCTTCACCCCTTTCCTCTACAACTCGGATCGAGCGTTCTTCAACGTCCGCGCCGGCATCCCGATCATCGATGCCTTGTCCCAATCCTCCGACCTGCTGTCCCTCGCCAAATCCTTCGCCGAGGACGCTGCCTTCATAAGAGACACCGACCGCCATGCCTGGGCGGCGCATTATCTGACGGTGATGGGCAAAGCCTTGATTGATGATGTGATTCAAGCGCTGATGCCGCGACCTGCTCGCACAAAGACCGAATCTGAAGAAGAATTGCCTGAAAGCCACTAACACCACAGAACCCTTGTGGGAGCGAGCTTGCTCGCGAATGCGGAGGGTCAGTTAACAGATTGTCGACTGACACTACGCCTTCGCGAGCAAGCTCGCTCCCACAGGGGATTTGCGTGGGTTCGAGGTTTATGTGCGGGCACAAAAAAGCCCCCGCCAGCCTTGAAGCTGACGGGGGCTTTTCAGTTGAAGCGAGGCTTACATTTCCACCTGCGTCCCCAACTCGATCACTCGGTTCAACGGCAGATTGAAGAACCGCAAATTGCCATTGGCATTCTTCAACATGAACGCAAACAGCGCCTCACGCCAACGCGCCATGCCTTCCAGTTTCGAGGCAATCACCGTTTCGCGGCTGAGGAAGTAGGTTGTGCGCATCGGGCTGAAGTCCAGATCATCCAGATGACACAGCTTCAGCGCTTGCGGCACGTCCGGCTCGTCGGTGAAACCAAAGTGCAGGATCACCCGGAAGAAACCCTCTCCGTGCGCTTCGACCTCGAAGCGCCGCGATGGCGGTACGCGCGGGATGTCTTCGTAGACCACCGTCAGCAACACCACTTGCTCATGCAGCACCTGGTTATGCAGCAGGTTGTGCAACAAGGCATGGGGCACGGCGTCGGAGCGGGCGGTGAGGAACACGGCGGTGCCCTGTACGCGATGCGGCGGTTGCACGCGGATGCTGCTGATGAAGATCGGCAGCGGCAGCGCGCCTTCGTCGAGGCGTTCGACCAGCAGTTGTTTGCCGCGCTTCCAGGTGGTCATCAGCACGAACAGGGCGATACCGGCGATCACCGGGAACGCGCCGCCCTGAACGATCTTCGGCACATTGGCGGCGAAGTACAGACCGTCCACCAACAGGAAGCCAAGCAACACCGGCACCGCGAGGATTGGTGGCCATTTCCACAGCAGCAGCATGACCGCCGACACCAGAATGGTAGTCATCAGCATGGTGCCGGTCACTGCCACGCCGTAGGCCGAGGCCAGTGCACCGGAAGATTCGAAGCCCAGCACCAACAGGACCACGCCGACCATCAGCGCCCAGTTCACCGCACCGATGTAGATCTGGCCCTGCTCGTCGCTGGAGGTGTGCTGGATGTACATGCGCGGGATGTAACCGAGCTGGATCGCCTGACGGGTCAGGGAGAACGCGCCGGAAATCACCGCTTGCGAGGCGATCACCGTGGCCAGGGTCGAAAGGCCGACCAGCGGAATCAGCGCCCAGCTCGGTGCCAGCAGGTAGAACGGGTTACGCGCTGCGTCAGGGTTTTCCAGCAGCAATGCGCCCTGGCCGAAGTAGTTGAGCACCAGCGCCGGCAGCACCAGCAGGAACCAGGCGCGAGCGATCGGCTTGCGGCCGAAGTGGCCCATGTCGGCGTACAGCGCTTCGGCGCCGGTCAGCGCCAGCACTACCGCGCCGAGGATCGCTACGCCCATGCCCGGGTGCACGACGAAAAAATTCACCGCCCACATCGGGTTCAGCGCGTGCAGCACTTCCGGGGTGTGGCTGATGCCGTACACACCGAGGGCGCCGAGGACGAGGAACCAGGTGACCATGATCGGCCCGAACAGAATGCCGATCCGCGCGGTACCGTGGCGCTGAATCAGAAACAGCGCGACCAGCACGACCAGCGACAGCGGCACCACCCAGTGATCGATGCCTTCAAACGCCAGGCCGAGGCCTTCAATCGCCGACAGCACCGAAATGGCCGGGGTGATCATGCTGTCGCCATAGAACAGCGCCGCGCCGATCAGCCCGCACACCACCAACAACGTGCGCAGGCGCTTGCGCCCCGCCGCTGCCCGCCGTGCCAGTGCCGTCAGGGCCATGATGCCGCCCTCGCCCTGGTTGTCGGCGCGCAGGACGAACATCATGTATTTGATCGAGACCACCCAGATCAGCGACCAGAAGATCAACGACAGAATGCCGAGCACACCGTCGTGATTGACCGGCACACCATAACCGCCGGAAAACACTTCCTTGAGGGTGTACAACGGGCTCGTGCCAATGTCGCCATAAACCACCCCGACCGCCGCGACCAGCATGCTCAGCGGTCTGCTTGCCGAACCCTCGGCGCCCGCCGCATGACTACTTGCCTGACCCATCCAACACTCCTGATCTCGATACCGGCTTCTTTGAAGGAAGCACTATGCTTTGAGTTGCAGCATGCGCTGTTTTACCTGTTGTTACAGACCAATGATTGACTGCACGAAATCGGTAAAGCTCAACGGCGCGAAGCATAGCGCAGCACTCGTCGTATTTCCCCGTATAAAGCTGGTCAAGTGCGTTGCCCGCCGCTAGAATTGCGCACTTTTTGATCAGAGGCGCATCTCAAGCGCCCATCCGTCGGCTTGCGCATCAAGCAAGCGACGTCACAAAACACCGAGGTTAGACATGTCCACCACTCCTGCGCCGGCCAATCCAAAGGTTGGCTTTGTATCTCTGGGTTGCCCGAAAGCACTGGTCGACTCCGAGCGCATCCTGACCCAGCTGCGCATGGAAGGTTATGACGTGGTGTCCACCTATCAGGACGCCGACGTTGTAGTCGTCAACACCTGCGGCTTCATCGATTCGGCCAAGGCTGAATCTTTGGAAGTAATCGGTGAAGCGATCAAGGAAAACGGCAAGGTCATCGTCACCGGTTGCATGGGCGTGGAAGAAGGCAACATCCGCGACGTACACCCGAGCGTGCTCGCCGTGACCGGTCCGCAGCAGTACGAGCAAGTGGTCAACGCCGTGCACGAAGTGGTGCCGCCGCGTCAGGATCACAACCCGCTGATCGACCTGGTGCCGCCGCAAGGCATCAAACTGACCCCACGCCACTACGCCTACCTGAAGATTTCCGAAGGCTGCAACCACAGCTGCTCGTTCTGCATCATCCCGTCGATGCGCGGCAAACTGGTCAGCCGTCCGGTCGGTGATGTGCTCGACGAAGCTCAGCGCCTGGTGAAATCCGGCGTCAAAGAGCTGCTGGTGATCTCGCAAGACACCAGCGCTTACGGCGTTGATGTGAAATATCGCACCGGCTTCTGGAACGGCGCGCCGGTGAAAACCCGCATGACCGAGCTTTGCGAGGCGCTGAGCACGCTGGGCGTCTGGGTCCGCCTGCACTACGTTTATCCGTACCCGCACGTCGACGAGCTGATTCCACTGATGGCCGCCGGCAAGATCCTGCCGTACCTGGATATCCCGTTCCAGCACGCCAGCCCGAAAGTCCTGAAATCGATGAAACGCCCGGCGTTCGAAGACAAGACCCTGGCGCGCATCAAGAACTGGCGCGAAATCTGCCCGGACCTGATCATCCGTTCGACCTTCATCGTCGGCTTCCCGGGCGAAACCGAAGAAGACTTCCAGTACCTGCTCAACTGGCTGACCGAAGCCCAGCTCGACCGCGTCGGCTGCTTCCAGTACTCGCCGGTTGACGGCGCACCAGCGAATGATCTGGATCTGGAAGTGGTACCGGACGACGTCAAGCAGGATCGTTGGGAGCGCTTCATGGCGCACCAGCAGGCGATCAGCTCGGCACGCCTGCAAATGCGCATCGGTCGTGAGATTGAAGTGCTGGTGGACGAGGTTGACGAACAAGGTGCGGTCGGCCGTTGCTTCTTCGACGCCCCGGAAATCGATGGCAACGTGTTTATCGACAATGGCAGCAACCTGAAGCCGGGCGACAAGGTCTGGTGCAAGGTGACTGATGCCGACGAATATGATTTGTGGGCTGAGCAGATCTAAGCACCGCAAAATACCTGTGGGAGCGAGCCTGCTCGCGAATGCGCTGGGTCAGTCGCTGTAAATATTGCCTGACACAATGCCTTCGCGAGCAGGCTCGCTCCCACAGGGGGATAGCGCTGTATCCAGAAGCCCCGCTCTTTTCCGAGATACGGGGCTTTTTTGCGGCTATCGTTTAGCGGGGGACGGACTCCCTTGAACCGCACAAGAGGCACACGCACATGCGTCAGCATTCGGTCATTCACACACCGAAAATCAGCGATTACGAAGAACTGACCCGGGTCTGGGAGGCCTCGGTCCGTGCGACTCACCAGTTCCTGCCGGACAGCTACATCGAGCTGCTGCGCAATCTGGTGCTCACCCGCTATCTCGATGCGGTCATGCTGATCTGCACCAAGGACCGCCAGCAGCGCATCACCGGGTTTGCCGGTGTGGCGGCGGGCAAGATTGAAATGTTGTTCATCGATCCTGATCATCGTGGTCAGGGACTGGGCAAGCAATTGCTGCGCTATGCGATCGAACGGCTCAATGCCGATGAACTCGACGTCAATGAGCAGAACCCGCAAGCCTTGGGCTTTTATGAAAAGCAGGGATTTGAAGTGATCGGCCGCTCCGAGGTCGATGGCATGGGCCAGCCGTATCCGCTGCTGCATATGCGCTTGCGGCAGTCCCCACAGCGCTCAAGCAACGGCTGACACACCATGGACCCCCTGTGGGAGCGAGCCTGCTCGCGAATGCGGTGTATCAGTCACTGCATACATAGACTGGCAGGACGCCTTCGCGAGCAGGCTCGCTTCCACATTGAATATAGCGCCTGCAAATGGAACCGGGCTTAACCGCTTCCACACAGGTACAATGCCCACCCCTTTTTTGTTACGGCCCCGTCATGACTGACCCGATTCGCCTCTCCAAACGCCTCATCGAACTGGTCGGTTGCTCCCGCCGGGAGGCCGAGCTGTTCATCGAGGGCGGCTGGGTCACCGTGGACGGCGAAGTCATCGATGAGCCGCAATTCAAGGTCGGCGAGCAAAAGGTCGAGCTCGACAAGGACGCCAAGGCCACTGCGCCGGAGCCGGTGACCATCCTGCTCAACGCGCCCGCCGGCATGGATGTCGACAGCGCCATGCAAACGCTCAGCGCCGAAACTCTCAGCGAAGAGCACCGCTACGGCAAGCGTCCGTTGCGCGGGCATTTCCTGCGCCTGACCGCCAGCGCCGACCTGCAGCCCAAGGCCAGCGGCCTGCTGGTGTTCACCCAGGACTGGAAAATCCTGCGCAAGCTCACCGCCGACGCGGCGAAGATCGAGCAGGAATACATCGTCGAAGTCGAAGGTGAGATGGCTGCCCACGGCCTCAACCGCCTGCAACACGGCCTGACGCACAAGGGCAAGGAGCTGCCGCCGGTCAAGGCCAGCTGGCAGAACGAAAACCGTCTGCGCTTCGCCATGAAAAACCCGCAGCCGGGAATCATTGCGCAGTTCTGCGAAGCGGTTGGCCTGAAGGTCATCGGCATCCGTCGCATCCGCATCGGCGGCGTGTCGATCGGCAAGGTCCCGGTTGGCCAATGGCGCTACCTGTCCGGCAAAGAGAAGTTCTAGAACTTCCACTGCCGCCCCACATTCCGGCAGCGCTTACGAGCGCTGCCCACAACGCATCAGGAATACCGACATGGTTCATAACGACGTACTGCGCAGCGTGCGCTACATGCTCGACATCAGCGACAAGAAAGTTGTCGAGATCATCAAACTGGGCGGCATGGACGTCACGCTCGCCGATGTCATCACCTGGCTCGACAAGAAAGAAGAAGACGAAGAAGGCTTCGTACGCTGCCCGGACGAAGTCATCGCGCACTTCCTCGACGGTCTGGTGATCTTCAAGCGCGGCAAGGACGAAAGCCGTCCGCCGCAACCGATCGAAGTGCCGGTGACCAACAACATCATTCTGAAAAAACTGCGCGTGGCCTTCGAACTGAAAGAAGACGACATGCACGCGATCCTCAAGGCCGCCGAGTTTCCGGTATCCAAGCCTGAACTGAGCGCGCTGTTCCGCAAGGTCGGCCACACCAACTATCGCCCGTGTGGCGACCAGTTGCTGCGTAACTTCCTCAAAGGGCTCACGCTGCGCGTTAGAGCGTAAAGCAGCTACAAGCTGCAAGCTGCAAGCTGCAAGCTGCAAGTTAGCCCCTGCTTTAACTTGCCGCTTGTGGCTTGCAACTCGAAGCTGGCCGCATGGCACCTCATTCCCTGCAAAAATAATGGCTCCGCTTTTCGCAGCTGACGACTAGGGTGGACTGATCCCTAATCTTCAGGACTCGCCATGCATCCCTACTTTTCCCTGCAAGGCCGCACCGCTCTGGTGACCGGCGGCACCCGTGGTATCGGCAAGATGATCGCCAAGGCGTTCGTCGAGGCCGGCGCCCATGTCTACGTGTGCTCGCGCGACGTCGAAGCCTGCCATCAAACCGCCGAAGAACTTGGCGCGCTGGGCAGTTGCCACGGCGTGGCGGCGAATCTGGCGACCGAAGAAGGCGTGCGGGAACTGGCCGCGCGCCTGAGCGAGCAGATCACTCATGTGGACATTCTGGTGAACAACGCCGGCACCACGTGGGGCGCGCCGCTGGAGAGTTATCCGGTCAAGGGCTGGGAAAAGGTCATGCAGCTCAACGTGACGTCGGTGTTCAGTTGCATCCAGCAGTTTCTGCCGTTGCTGCGCAGGGCTGGCTCGGCGGCGAATCCGGCGCGGATCATCAATATCGGTTCTGTGGCGGGGATTTCTTCATTTGGCGAGCAGGCGTATGCCTATGGGCCGAGCAAGGCCGCCCTGCATCAGTTGTCGCGCATTCTGGCGCGAGAACTGGTGAGCCAGCACATCAACGTCAACGTGATTGCGCCGGGACGGTTTCCGAGCAAGATGACCCAGCATATTGGTAATGATGAGCAGGCGTTGGCTGAGGATACGGCGCTGATTCCGATGAAGCGCTGGGGGCGTGAGGAAGAGATGGCGGCGCTGGCGATCAGCCTGGCGAGTACGGCGGGGGCTTATATGACCGGGAACATCATTCCGCTGGATGGAGGGTTCAGTCTGTAGGTCGGCGGTGCGGCATTCGCGAGCAGGCTCGCTCCCACAGGGATTTCATACACGACGCAGCTACATTGTGGGAGCGAGCCTGCTCGCGAAGAGGCCAGCCCTGTCACCACCAGACTTGAAGCGAGCCGGGTTATCATGCCCGCCCTACCCGCTTCGATCCCAGACCATGACTTACAGCGTCTCCCCCATCGGCTTCGTGCGCTCCTGCTTCAAGGAGAAGTTCGCCATCCCCCGCCAGCCGCAACTGGCACCGGCCGCCCGTGGCGTGCTGGAACTGGTCGCGCCGTTCGATCAGGGTGACGCCGTGCAGGGGCTGGAACAGGTCAGCCATGTGTGGCTGTTGTTTCTGTTCCACCAAGCCCTGGAAGACAAGCCGCGCCTGAAAGTGCGCCCGCCTCGCCTGGGCGGCAACAAGTCGATGGGCGTGTTCGCCACCCGCGCCACGCACCGGCCAAACGGCATCGGCCAATCGGTGGTGAAGCTGGACAAAATCGAAGGCAATCGCCTGTTTATTTCCGGCATCGATCTGCTCGACGGCACGCCGGTGCTGGATATCAAACCCTATGTGCCGTATGCCGACATCATCCCTGGGGCGACCAATGACATCGCCAGCGCCGCGCCGCAGCTGATCGACGTGCAGTGGGCGGATTCAGCCTTGAAACAAGCGCACACCCACGCTCAGCGGCTTGAAGAGCCATTGGTTGAGCTGATTGAACAATGTCTGGCTCAGGATCCGCGCCCGGCGTATCAGACACCGGCACCGGAACGTGAATATGGTGCGCAGTTCTGGGACCTGGACGTGCGCTGGCATTACCCGACGCCCGAACAGATCCGCGTGCTGGAAGTCATCCCGGCCGAGGCATAAAGCCCGCAAACGAAAAAGCCCGCGCTGCCTTCTCAGGCAACGCGGGCTTTTACTCTCACACCGAAAAACCAACTGTGGGAGCGAGCCTGCTCGCGAAGGCGTCGTGTCATGCAACATCAACGTTGATGACAGACCGCATTCGCGAGCGGGCTCGCTCCCACAGGTATCGCAGGTTATTTTTCGACGAACGCACGCTCGATCAGGTAATCACCCGGCTCGCGCATCCGCGCCGAGATCTTCAGGCCGAAGCTGTCGAGCACTTCGCTGGTCTCGTCGAGCATGCTCGGGCTGCCGCAAATCATCGCGCGGTCGTCCTGCGGGTTGATCGGTGGCAGGCCGATGTCGCTGAACAGCTTGCCGCTGCGCATCAGGTCAGTCAGGCGGCCCTGATTCTCGAACGGCTCGCGGGTCACGGTCGGGTAGTAGATCAGCTTGTCACGCAGCGCCTCGCCGAAGAACTCGTTCTGCGGCAGGTGCTCGGTGATGAACTCGCGGTAGGCGACTTCGTTGACGTAGCGCACACCGTGAACCAGGATCACTTTCTCAAAACGCTCGTAGGTTTCCGGGTCCTGAATGACGCTCATGAACGGCGCCAGACCGGTACCGGTGCTCAGCAGGTACAGGTGCTTGCCCGGGTTCAGGTCATCAAGAACCAGCGTGCCGGTAGGCTTCTTCGAGATGATGATCTCGTCGCCTTCCTTCAAGTGCTGCAACTGGGACGTCAGCGGACCGTCCTGCACTTTGATGCTGAAGAACTCGAGATGCTCTTCCCAGTTCGGGCTGGCGATCGAGTAAGCGCGCATAAGCGGGCGGCCGTTGGGCTGTTGCAGGCCGATCATCACGAACTGACCGTTCTCGAAGCGCAGGCCCGGATCGCGGGTGCACTTGAAGCTGAACAGAGTGTCGTTCCAGTGATGAACACTGAGGACACGCTCGTGGTTCATGTTGCTCATGTACGTTTGACTCCTGGAGATTGGTCTGCGCGGCTCAATGAGGCTCAACGTGCGCAATTGCATCGCATTCTAATAGCGACGACAATATCTGTTAACTGGATTATTAAGATAAGGGTTATCGGTTATATCGATATGCGATTTACTCTCCGTCAACTGCAAGTTTTCGTCGCCGTCGCCCAGCAGGAAAGCGTATCCCGTGCTGCGGGTCTGCTCAACCTCTCGCAATCGGCGGCCAGCACTTCGATCACCGAGCTCGAGCGCCAGTCCAGCTGCCAGCTGTTCGACCGCGCCGGCAAACGCCTGAGCCTCAACGCCCTGGGCAAACAACTGTTGCCGCAAGCGGTCGCCCTGCTCGACCAGGCCAAGGAAATCGAAGACCTGCTCAATGGCAAATCCGGTTTCGGCTCTCTATCAGTGGGGGCGACGCTGACCATAGGCAACTATCTGGCCACCCTGCTGATCGGCAGCTTCATGCAGCGCCACCCGGAAAGTCAGGTCAAGCTGCACGTGCAGAACACTGCCAATATCGTGCAGCAGGTCGCCCACTACGAAATTGATCTGGGTCTAATCGAAGGCGATTGCAGCCACCCGGACATCGAAGTGCAGAGTTGGGTCGAGGATGAGCTGGTGGTGTTTTGTGCGCCGCAGCATCCGTTGGCCAAGCGCGGCAGTGCGACGATGGAAGAACTGACCCATGAGGCATGGATTCTGCGGGAACAGGGTTCCGGCACGCGGCTGACCTTCGACCAGGCCATGCGCCACCATCGCAGCGCGCTGAACATTCGTCTCGAGCTGGAACACACCGAAGCGATCAAGCGCGCAGTGGAATCAGGGCTGGGGATTGGCTGCATTTCGCGGCTGGCGCTGCGCGATGCCTTCCGGCGCGGCAGTCTGGTGCCGGTGGAGACGCCGGATCTGGACCTGGCCCGGCAGTTCTATTTCATCTGGCACAAACAGAAATACCAGACCTCGGCCATGCGCGAGTTTCTCGAGCTGTGTCGCGCTTTCACCGCCGGGGTGCAGCGCAGCGACGAGATCGTCTTGCCGACCATCGCTTAAAGCAGAATCACCGCCCACACCAGTCCGATCATGCTCAGCGCCACGAATTGCGCGGCGCTGCCCATGTCCTTGGCGTTCTTCGACAGCGGATGCAATTCCAGCGAGATGCGGTCAATGGCCGCTTCCACCGCCGAATTCAGCAGCTCGACAATCAGCGCCAGCAAGCAAACCGCGATCAACACCGCCTGCTCGACCCGGCTGACATTAAGGAAGAATGTCAGCGGAATCAGCACCACGTTGAGCAGCACCAATTGGCGGAATGCCGCTTCGCCAGTGAAGGCGGCGCGCAGGCCATCGAGCGAATAGCCGGACGCGTTGAGGATGCGTTTCAGGCCGGTCTGGCCCTTGAAAGGTGACATAAGAAAGAAACCAGCCAAAAAGGTGTGGGGAAGCTAGATCAACGAAAGTCAAAAAAGCGTGAAACGCCAGCCATCACTGGCTCGGAATTGACTCAAGTTGTTGCAGCAGTAAAGCCGCTTGCGTGCGGGTGCGCACGTTCAATTTGCGAAAGATCGCCGTGACGTGGGCCTTGATGGTCGCTTCCGACACGCTCAGCTCATAAGCGATCTGCTTGTTCAGCAGACCTTCGCAGACCATGGTCAGCACGCGGAACTGTTGCGGCGTCAGGCTGGCGAGGCCATCGCTGGCGGCTTTCGCTTCATCCGACACACTCACCGCTTCGAACGCTTGCGGCGGCCAGAACACGTCGCCATCGAGCACCTTGCGCACCGCTTCCTGAATCACGCTCAGATCGCTGGATTTGGGAATGAAGCCACTGGCGCCGAACTCGCGGGATTTGACCATCACCGAAGCTTCTTCCTGGGCAGAGACCATCACCACCGGAATCTGCGGATACTGCCCGCGCAGCAGCACCAGCCCGGAAAAACCATAGGCGCCGGGCATGTTCAGATCCAGCAGGACCAGATCCCAGTCAGCCTTTTCGGTCAGGCGCGCTTCCAGTTCGGCGATGCTCGCCACTTCCACCAGTCGCACGTCCGGGCCAAGGCCCAGCGTCACCGCTTGGTGCAGGGCGCTGCGAAACAGGGGGTGATCATCGGCAATCAGGATGTCGTATGTGGCCATTTTTCAAATGATCCTGTTTTTGATGGCAGACGCGGTAGATTCCGGTCTGGCCAAAGCAACTCGAGGCAGCGGTTGGAAGCGATATCCACAGGGGCACGTTCGACGCCAATCAACAGCAAACACGGCGTCTCAAACCTTGGCCGCACCCTAATCGGCGCCAAGCATGCCCAGCGCAGCCGGGGTGGTCAAGCAAGATGGCCAGCGCTGTGGACAGTATGGGCCACTATCGGGCCAACTCCGGCTGCGGCTTTCGTATATAGGGCAGCAGCTCGGTGTGAGCGGGGGTTGATTCATTCATGTCCAGTTGCTGCTTGGCACCGAGGTAATGCTGGCTGAACACATCGAAATAGGCGTCCAGCGCCGAGGCGGCATCGCTGTCACCGGCCAGTTCCAGGCACAACGCCGCGACTTCGGCGGTGCACAGGTGCTCGCTGCGGGTCGAACGGCGCAGGCGATAGCGCGAGAGTTTGTCGGGCAGCAGGCTGAGGATCGGCAAGCGGTCGAAATACGGACTCTTGCGAAAGATCTTGCGCGCCTCGGTCCAGGTCGCATCCAGCAGTATGAACAGCGGGCGCTTGCTGCTATTGACTGTCACCGTGTTGGTCACCCGCGACGGTTCGACATACTCACCCGGAAACACCAGATACGGCTGCCACTGCGGATCGTTGAGCAGTGCAAGCATCTGCGGGTCGGGCTCGGTGCGTGACCAGATGAACGCATGGTTGTCGCGCACCACATCGGCAATCAGCCAACCGGTGTTGCTTGGCTTGAACACTTCCTTGCCGGTCATGATCAGGCACACGCCAGAACGGGTGTCGACGCTTGGCCGCCACGCGCACAGGCAATGACTGATAATGACCCGGCAATCGCGGCAACGCTCGGAGCGAAAGCCGCGCGCCTGAATCGGCTTGATACCTTCGTCCTCGCGCTGATCGCGCAGGCGGGCCACGGCGTTGGGGGCATGGTTCATCGCAGGCAACACCGGCAGACAGGGAAACTCGACACGAATGACACTCGGCAGGGCAATAAAGGCCGGCAGTTTACCAGAGCGACGGCCACAAGCCTGTACCGTCCAGACCGGCTCACCTATAATTCGCCGCCACTGAACGCACCGCCCCGTGACGGGTCGAACCACCAGTCACCGAATCAGGAGAGTTTCATGCTGCGCCTTATCGTTCCCACCGCTGCCATTCTGCTGGCGTCGTCCTTTACCGCTCAGGCTGCGTCCCTGAGTGAGCAGAATCTGAACCGAGAGCTGCGCAACGTCGCCGCCCAAAGCAGCGTCGGCACGCCACGGGCGATCAATGAAGACATTCTTGATCAAGGCTACACCGTCGAAGGCACACAGCTGATCAACCATCTGAGCGTGCAAAAGAGCCACGCCGACAAGATGCGCGCCGATCCCAAGGCTGTGTATTTCCAGTTGGGCGCGTCGGTGTGCAACAACCCGTCGTACCGCAAGCTGATGGCCAAGGGCGCGATCATGCGTTACGACTTCACCGAAGTGAAAACCAACAAAGCGATCGGCTCGGCCAGCTATCAGGAATCCGATTGCCCGAAAGCCGCGCCAGCGAAAAAGAAGTAATCAGCGCGAAGCCTTGGCGCGCCGCTGTTCATCCTCGGCGCGCAGTTCCGCCACTAGCGCCTGCAGATAGCGCGAGCGGCGTTCGCCGCCGGCCAATCGTCGGCAGCACTCTTCTTCGAGACTCAATTGATGCGTCTCGGCCGACTCCTGCAACATTCGATACAGCTGAGTATCGATCTCCAGAACCACTCTGACCATGCATCCCGCCTCCTTGCCACCCACGAATCCTTGAATTGCCTGGCCTTGCGCAAACGCAAGGTTGTCTTGCGACGTCTGTATTTGAGTAAATCAGAGTGATGGCCCTTTGCGATACGTTCAGACGAGCGGCGGGGCTTTGGCGCAAATCAGTAAGCGGTTGCCAGGCAAAACGTTACAGCGCACTGTTCAAGTCAGCGCGAATGCGTGCGAGGGTCTAGATTGAGAGTATTCCCGTTCATTCGTTAACGGCAGAAATGGAACTGCCGGCCCTGTGTGTTTTTGCAGTGCGACCCGGACGCTGGTTGTCAGGGCTAACCGCTCTGTACAGAAGGAGACGTTGAATGCCTTATCAACCGAATGACCTCTTGAGCCGTCATTTTCAAGAAAGCGGCGACCTCATCAGCCAGGTCGAAGCCCAACTCAACCGTGTTTCCACCGACAGCCCGAACATCCCCATCTACCGCGACATGATCCTCACCGTGCTGCGCATGGCTCAGGAAGACCACAACCGCTGGAACGCCAAGATCACCCTGCAAGCCCTGCGTGAACTGGAGCAGGCGTTCCGCGTGCTCGAACAATTCAAGGGCCGGCGCAAAGTCACCGTTTTCGGTTCGGCACGCACGCCGGTGGAACATCCGCTATACGCGATGGCCCGCGAACTCGGCGCAGCGCTGACGCGTGCGGACATGATGGTCATCACCGGCGCCGGCGGCGGCATCATGGCCGCCGCCCACGAAGGAGCCGGTCGAGATCACAGCTTGGGTTTCAACATCACCCTGCCCTTCGAACAACATGCCAACCCCACCGTCAACGGCACCGACAATCTGTTGCCCTTCCACTTTTTCTTCACCCGAAAACTGTTCTTCGTCAAAGAGGCAGACGCGCTGGTACTGTGCCCGGGCGGTTTCGGCACCCTTGATGAAGCGCTGGAAGTGCTGACGCTGATTCAGACCGGCAAAAGCCCATTGGTGCCGGTGGTGTTGCTGGATGTTCCGGGCGGTAACTTCTGGCAGGGAGCGCTGGACTTCATCCGCAATCAGCTGGAAGAAAACCGCTATATCCTGCCGACCGATATGAAGTTGATGCGACTGGTTTACAGCGTTGAAGACGCGGTGAACGAGATCAATCAGTTCTATAGCAACTTCCACTCCAGTCGCTGGCTCAAGCGGCAGTTTGTGATTCGCATGAACCACAAGCTCAGCGACCAGGCGCTGGCTCAGATGCAGGAGGAATTCGCTGATCTGTGCCTGAGCGACGAGTTTCATCAACACGCCTACAGCGGTGAAGAACACGACGATGCACAGTTCAGCCATCTGGCACGGCTGGCGTTTGCCTTCAATGGCCGTACCCATGGTCGTCTGAGGGAGTTGGTGGACTTCATCAATCTGCCGGAAAACTGGGCCGATTCAAAACCGCCCACTGCACAACGCTCACGCGAGCCTTTCAACGTAATTTGAAGGCAAAAAAAAGGCCCGCTATTTTCTAAAAAATAGCGGGCCTTTTTTGTTGGCTCGGTCTAATCGTCCATCCCTCGACCGCTGAACAAGCGGTTGATCATCTCCATCGAGAACCCCCGATACGCCAGAAACCGGCCTTGCCTGGCCCGTTCTTTCGCATCAATCGGTAAATGTCCGGAGAACTTGCGTTGCCACGTATCCTGAAGCTGCGCCTGCCAATTGATACCGCTTTCGCGCAGGGCGATTTCGATATCGGTACGTTGCAAACCCCGCTGGCTGAGCTCCTCGCGAATTCGCAGGGGGCCATAGCCGGAACGGGCACGGTAGGAGACAAAACTTTCAAGGTAACGGGCTTCGGAAAGCAGCCCCTCTTCCGTCAAACGGTCGAGGGCTGTTTCGATCAGCTCCGCCTCGGCGCCGCGCTGACGCAGCTTACGCGTCAACTCGACTCGACCATGCTCGCGACGTGCGAGCAGGTCCATGGCGGTTCGCCGCACCGCGACGAGGGTATCCAGTACGGCGGTGGTCATCGCCGGTATCAGAGGTCAGCGTCGGCCAGGTCGTCTTCGGTCTCTTTGACCGCCGAAGCCTTGGAGTCCGCGATCACCGCTGGCGACAGCAGCTTGTCACGCAGCTGCTTCTCGAGCTTCGCGGCAATTTCCGGGTTGTCCGCCAGGAACTTGGCCGAGTTGGCCTTGCCCTGACCGATCTTGGTGCCTTCGTAGGCGTACCAGGCGCCGGACTTCTCGACAAAACCGTGCAGCACACCCAGGTCGATCATCTCGCCGTTGAGGTAGATGCCTTTGCCGTAAAGAATCTGGAACTCGGCCTGACGGAACGGCGAAGCCACCTTGTTCTTCACAACCTTGACACGGGTTTCGCTGCCGACCACTTCGTCGCCTTCCTTCACCGCGCCAGTACGGCGGATGTCGAGACGAACCGAGGCGTAGAACTTCAGCGCGTTACCACCGGTGGTGGTTTCCGGGCTGCCGAACATCACGCCGATCTTCATACGGATCTGGTTGATGAAGATGACCAGGCAGTTGGCGTTCTTGATGTTACCGGTGATTTTACGCAGCGCCTGAGACATCAGACGTGCTTGCAGGCCGACGTGCATGTCGCCCATTTCACCTTCGATTTCAGCCTTCGGTACCAGTGCCGCCACGGAGTCGACGATGATCACGTCAACGGCGTTGGAGCGCACCAGCATGTCGGTGATTTCCAGGGCCTGTTCGCCGGTGTCCGGCTGGGAAACCAGCAGATCATCGACGTTGACGCCCAGCTTGCCGGCGTACTCTGGATCGAGCGCGTGTTCGGCGTCGACGAATGCGCAGGTCGCGCCGGCTTTCTGCGCCTGGGCGATCACGGACAAGGTCAGTGTGGTTTTACCGGAGGATTCAGGACCGTAGATTTCAACAATACGGCCTTTTGGCAGACCGCCGATGCCGAGTGCGATATCCAGACCCAGAGAGCCAGTAGAGATGGCCGGGATCGCCTGACGGTCCTGATCGCCCATACGCATTACGGCACCCTTGCCGAATTGACGTTCGATCTGACCCAGGGCCGCAGCCAAGGCTTTCTTCTTGTTGTCGTCCATTAAAGTCCTCACGTAATCAATAAGGCCTGACGGCCAACACCTGTATAAGTAGCCAGTATTATTCCACAGCGTTCGAAGATCGCCTACCCCTGATTTTCGATTTCTCGTGCCGCTAGTCGCACAAGTCCCTCTAGCGCGGCCTTCACCGTTTGTCGGCGGACTTCATCACGGTTGCCGGGGAAGTGCTGAACCTCACTGTAAACCTCGTCGCCAACACCCCAGGCCAGCCATACCGTGCCGACTGGCTTGTTCGGTGTGCCACCGTCGGGGCCGGCGACACCGCTGACCGCCACGGCAAAATGCGCCAGGCTGTGCTGCTGCGCACCGCGCACCATGGCCTCGACCACTTCGCGACTGACCGCCCCTACCGTCTCGAACAAATCGCCCGGCACATCCAGCTGCCGGGTCTTCTGCCGATTGGAATACGTCACGTACCCCGCTTCAAACCAGGCCGAACTGCCCGGAATCCGCGTAATCGCTTCGGCGATACCGCCACCGGTACAGGACTCGGCGGTGGTGACATGGGCATTGAGCACTTGCAGACGCCGGCCCAGTTCTGCAGCCAGTTGGGTGGTCTCTTTCACGGCGAGCTCCAGATCGTGTGGAATGCCTTCACCGTACACGAGCCGGCCATGCTTTCAATACACAGAATCATTCAAGATGTTCGGGCGCCAACGCTCTGACATAGGCCTGACAGGCCTGCAACGCAATCAATCCACGGTCGCCGGTGTCGGTGATGGCGATAATTCGTTGAGCATGCGCCGGGTCAAGTCGGGCGCGTACGGTTGCAGAATCCACGCCGCCGGTGCCGGCGGTGGCTGGCAGCGCACAGCCGTGGGCAACGTCGTCGGCGTCGAGAAGGACTGACAGCCGCACATCGGCAGTAGCAAGGCGATCGCGCAGGCGATCCTGATCACGTTGGGCATCGCTCAGCGCTCGATAATGGGTTTGTTCACTGGCCGCGAGCAGCTGCTCCAGCGCCAGGCGTTTGTCCTGCTCGGCCTGTTGTGCGGTCGCGGCGGTGTGCGTCAGTTGATTGAGGGATTCGGCGTTTAACCGCGCCTGCTCGGCCAATTGCCGCCCGTAACGCCAGTCCTGAAACTGCCACGCCGCGGCGAAAGCCCCCGCCACCAGCAACAACAGGCCAATCACCCGCCAGGAGCCGGACATAGCACCGCCCTCGCCCGTGCCCAGATCTCGAGTCGATCCTGCAAGCCGTTCAACCCGCCGTTGATCCGCCGGGTGATGGTGTTGAACTGGTCCGCGTCGGCCAGTTCGTTCAAGCCCTTCTGCGCCCAGAACCACGCCGCCGATTCGGCCGCCCACTGCGGTTGTTCGAGCAGTTCGGGCAACGACAACAGACGCTCATCACCAAACAAGCCGAGACTGCACTGACGATAATTTGCCCGGCCGGTGATCTGAATCAGTCCACGCCCGCGATACTTTTGCCCGTCGCCGTCGGCTTCCGGAGTATTGCCCAGACGCAGCGCCAGCGTGCCGGTGTCGTATTTGCTCAGGTACTGGTTGTTGCCCAGTTCGCGCACGTAGCGCAACTGTCCCGACTCGTGGCCGACCTGTGCGAGGAACGCCGCTATACGTTTCGGCGTATCGATGCGATGTCTGGCCATCGCGGTGTTGAGGGCCGAAACGAAAACGCCCGCTTGGGAGCGGGCGGTGGGCATGATGTCGACAAGGTGTTTTTCAGTTAATTGCATGATGCTTGATCCTCCCTGGATGTTGTCCCGATTGAATCATGGTTGGCGGCTGATGCTTGCCAGCCATTGTTTTCCGGAGTTTTCCGCGAAAGTATTCGTGAAGTGACGCTGGGTCAGAGCGCCGCTACCAACCAACGCGGCGCCACCGGGCGATGCTCGCTGAAGGGAAAAGAGGACCCTTGCGGCCAATCGCGTAATTCACGTCGATAGCCTTGCAGTTCAGCATATTGTTCAGTAGTCAGCGTCGTGCCACCGCCATCCTCCAGTTCATCGCGATCGCGTGCAACCATGCCATCGGTGGCTGCCAATTGCGCATCACGCCATAGACGCTCCATGTCCTCGACTTCTTTTGCCGAGGCTGGCGGTGGATCAACCAGAATCGGGTAGCCGTTGTCCGCACGCACCCCGATCATTTTCGCGCTGACCGCCAGTTGCTGCAGCAGCGAGATCCAGTAGCCGTGAGGAATTTCGATGACGTCGTCGGGGATGTCCGTCGAGTTGATGCCGGGTACGTAAACACCTCGGGTGGTGGCGCTGAATAAAACGTTGAAGGTGTTCATTCAATAGCCCTTTACAAAATAGTTGACGGTGCAATTGGCAGCCAACTGCGCATTCGCATCGCGAATTTTCAAGGTGCAGCCCTGCTGGTTGGCGGCATTCAGCACGATCATTGCGGTATCGCCTCCCGCATGTGTGGCCACGAGCGAGAAATAGGCCCTCGGAAACGAGATTGGAAATGTCACGTAGACCAGTCCAGCAGCATTCGACAGACCTGAGCCCCATTGATCGATATTGCCGCTGGCGTGTTTTTGATATCCCTGGGCACTCGTCAATCCGGAAAAAAGCGAGGCATATTTCAGACTCGCCGTCCCGTGTACCGCCCAGGCTCCACTTTCCCTGACGATGGTGGCGCTCTCGCCACTGTTGATCACTATCGAATTCAACAAGACGCCCTGCGGGCTTATCTTGGCGGCGCCCGGGTGAGCAATCGTGACCGGAGCATTGCTGCGGCAGTGAAATGCAATGGCGGCGCCCATTGGAACCTTGTCGATGTCCGGCAGGGTCACGGTGTAAGGCGAGTTACCACCCAGACCTAACGACCAGCCCAGATCAGCGAGAGTTAGTTGCGTAGTGGCAAGGATGTCACGCGCCCCCGCGTAGTTGCCAAGAGCCCGCTGAACATACTCGCAAGTCGCCGCCGAACGGCTGATATCGAAAGGTGCGGCGGTCCTAAAAAGCTGAGCGCTGCGCAGTGCGCCCAGCATTTGCGTGTTGGACGCTTCACTCGGCGTCAGCCCGCCGGCTTGAACGACATTCAGGATTTCCTGGGTGACACCATTGCCCCAACTCGCCGGAATCAGCGATCCCGGTCTGCCGTTCAGCGGGTCTTCATCAACAAAGCTACCATCCACCAACCCTGCGCTGGGGACGCTTTTTGGGTAATCCATTACTGTTCTCCTGTTTTGATAGCGAGCCATGCGGGTGCCAGAGGGCGGGCATTCAACGCCGGGAAAAGCGCTGAGTCAGGCCAGTCGCGCAATGCCTGTCGGTACTCAAGCAGTTCCAGATACTGCGTGGGCTTGAGCGATGTGCCGCGTCCCAGATCCTGTTCATCGCGATGCCGCGTGACTAACCATTCGGTCGTGGTCAGAGAGGCTTGGCGCCAGACAAGTGCGGCCGCAGGTTCCTCTTCCGCAACAATGGGAGCCTGAGCTACCACACGGTTCTGCTGTGCAGGCAGTTCTTCGGCGACTGTCGGAAGCCCGCTGATCGGCGCACCGATCTCGACCTCTTGACCCTCCGGCACGCGAACCATCGTCTCGACGAAGGATGGAGCAAACAGCTCGCAGATGGCGTACTCACCGGCGTCGATCCGTTCGACGACCACGCCGTTCTCGACCCGTGCATAAATGGCCATTATTCGTACTCCCAGATTTCACAGAAGGCGTTGCCGCCGGCGCCGCTGAGTACGGCAGCCGAAGCGTTGGTCGAACAGGAGCCGCTGCCGCCGGAACCGCGTCCGCCGGTGATGCCAATCCCGTTGACCCCCACTCGGGTACCACCGCCGTCATACGGGCTGGCACCGCCCGCACCCGAGAGGACGCCCCAATTGGCGTTGTACATCGCGTATTCGCCGGGTGCGCCCCGAGCATTGGCAAGATTGCCGCCTGTGACGGCTTGCCCTCCTGCACCGCCCTGAACGAAACCAACTGTTGTGGCTGTTACGGCGACGGTAAGGACCTGCCCGCCTCCACCGCCCGCAGCGCTCATGTAGGTGCCGAACGAAGCACCTCCGCCGGCCAGCCCCATCACATTACTCGCAGCGCCACCGCCACCCAGCGTAACGGGCACGCCTGCAAGTATTTCCGGGGTCACGTCATACAGGCTTTGAGCAAAGGCCCCAGAGCCTCCGCCGCCACCAATACCCTGATAACCGGCGGCAACGGGCGAACACCCACCACCGCTCCCCCCCGCGCCGACCAGCCGCACATGGATCCTCTTGGCTTTGGGGTTTGGCTTGTAAAGCGTAATCCCGACCTTCTCGAACTGCCTGACCGCCAGCAGCCGCCCCACCGCATCGGTGATGCCGTAACCGGCCAATGTGGTCGGGGTATTTTTCAGTTTGGTGAAATCGACCAGTGCACCGATCGCACTGGCGAGTTGATCCGTTTTGGCCTCATCGGGTGTCAACCCGGCCGCCTTGATCACGTTGAGAATCTCTTGTGTAACGCTGTTGCCCCACGCAGCGGGAATCAACGAACCCGGCGTTCCAGCGACGGGGTTTTCATCAACAAAGCCACCGTTGACCAGTCCCACCCCGGGGATACTTTTCGGATAATCCATTTGTCCGGCTCCTGGTTATGCAATCACGGCTACCGTGGCACCAGGCACCACCGGCCAGGTGACCACGTGGGGAAAACCGCTCTGCTTTTCGATGCGGTTCAGCTCGACGCTGTAGAGTTTCCACTCGATCAGCAGCAATTGTTCGTCGTGGCTGGCGTCGCCGATGTCTTCGGCGTATTGCAGGGGCGCGATGCGCAGAACAGCGTCGCGCAGCAACCCGTCGCGTGTTGCCAGGATCCGCTCCCTTGCATCCGCCAGGCGGATCTGCTCATCAGGCTGCCAGGCGTTGTCGCGCCAAACATGAAAATCTCCGGGCCACGGCTCTGCCGTCAGAGCGTCAGGTAGCTCGCCCAGCTCGGTCCAGACCTGCTGAGCACCACCATCCTTGCGGTAGACCAAACCACGGCGGTCAACCACTTCGCGCGGGATGCCATTGATCAACGCCCAGCTGCGACCGGCTTCCGGTTCCGGCAATTCGTACGTCAGCTCGACCGCGTTGGCGGGAAGCTGAATGCCTATTCCAGGCGTGAGGGGAAACTCGACCGGCCCGGACAGGGCACCCGAGCCATCAAATA
The DNA here is from genome assembly GCF_004307515.1 of Pseudomonas sp. Sample_14. Classification (NCBI taxonomy): domain Bacteria; kingdom Pseudomonadati; phylum Pseudomonadota; class Gammaproteobacteria; order Pseudomonadales; family Pseudomonadaceae; genus Pseudomonas; species Pseudomonas sp. Sample_14. The sequence continues at coordinate 28,136 of NZ_RCOC01000045.1, forward strand.
GATAATTGAACATATGCGCCTCAGATGAGTTTGATGCGGCCGGGATAGGCGATGTTGCGGGGGCGGGATTTGAACGTGTAAAGCAGCGTGGCGCCGGGATCCATTTGATAGTTGGTTCCGGCCGGGAAGGTGGGGCCGCCATTGACGAGCCCGGAAACGTGTTGAGCTTCTTCACGGGTGTCGGCGCCGAAGCCGATCAGGCTGTCCGACCAGCGCGAGCCCACTGCCCCGCCGCCGTTCGCGCCCAAGGCAAAGGAGTGAGTCGAGCCGGGCTGAAAAGTCCCCATCACACGCCCCGAGTCAACACCACGCCCTTCGTCCAGCACCCGCAGGAATTCGCCCCGGCCCTCAGGGCCGCGAAATGTAGTGGCACCGTCACCCGTGGTCCATTTCCCTTCAGTGCCCGCGCGCAAAGCTTCCGATCCAAGCATTCCTGATTGCTGAGCGTGGTCCCACAGCCACGGCCATTCAGCGCGCTTCATGACGGCGCCATTCAACGCACCGTATCCGCCCGGACTAAGCGCGATGGTCGTGTCGAAAAATGGCCTGCCAACAGGGGTGTTGTCGTAACGCCCCACTGGCCACCAATTCCCTGCCCCATCACTGCGCAAATGCCACCAATCGCCACTCCCCATCAATACGAAAAACGCATAACCATTCGGCGAGAGGTGGGTATGAAAACGGATCCGGTCAGTACCGGCCGCCTGGATCACCATGCGACTGCCACTATTGTCCACCCGGCGAACGATCACATCGCGCACACCTAGCGCGGCATTGGCGGGCGGCAGCGTCAACGTGACGGAACCGGGACTGCCGTCGATCAGCACGAGCCCGAGTTCTTGTTCGCTGAGCGTTTTCGTGGCCGCCAGCCGGGTAATCACCGAACGCATCGGACTGGCGCCGCCGACAATCGCCTGAATCGCCTTGAACAACTGACCGTTGTCCGCTTCGGAAGCCTCCAGCCCCCCGCCGGTAATCACACTCAGGATTTCCTGAGTCACGCTGTTACCCCACACGGCCGGAATCAACGAGCCCGGCGTCCCCGCAACCGGGTTTTCATCAACAAACCGTCCATCGACCAGGCCTACGCTCGGCACACTCTTCGGATAATCCATCCCTCATTCCTTCCTAGTCATAATTGATGTGCACCTTGGTATGCGCCGGCGCGCTGCGGTGGATCAGGCATTCCAGCGCCGAGCCGGGGTTGACGCCGAAGCGCTCGCCCCAGTAGCTCGCGCCGTAACGCCGGCCGAGCAGCAGGCGGCCGCCGGTGTTGAGCGTCCACATGAATTGCGCTTCCCAGGTGCCCCAGTGCGCCGAACCAAACCGGGCGCGGCCCATGCGTGGGGCTTCGTGTTCGGTGATGCTGGCGTTGGGGTAACCCTGGCTTTTGGCGATGTCGAGGTAATAGCCGACAGCCTGGCTGCCGACCGCGAGCAGGCGGCGGCGTACGGCGAGGCGGCGGTCGTCGAACAGGGGCGTGGTGCCCAGGCACGGGTCGGGCAGGTTCATCACCCGCTCCCAGTCCGGCACCAGTTCGCTGACGCCGGCTGGGTCCATCTCGTTGAGCAGATCAGCGGCGCGCGCGTCAAGACGGGCCAATTCGACGGCGACGCCTTGCAACACTTCTTCGAGTTCCGGCACGCGTTCCGGATCCCACGCCGGGCCGCTGGGAAGCAAGGCGTGCAGTTGCGCTTGGTATTGCGCGGCGGTTCTTATGCCCCCCATACGCAGCCTCCGAAAGTCAGCAGTTCGCTTTGCCCGGCCGGCACGTCAGCGGCTGGAGCAGTGAGCGTGTGATCGTATTCGCCGCCGGCGCTGCTGATGGCTTCGCGGATATGGCTGATCAGCAGCGGCACGCCGAGGTCAGCCTCGCGGTTGTGCAGATCGCGCAACTGCGCTTCGACGGCGGCGCGCACCGCAGTGGTGTCCGGATTGACGCTCTTGAAGCGATACACCACCGGCACCTGAACCGGTCGCTGCACGTGCACTTCCGCGGTCACCGGACGCAGCGGTTCGATGTACTCCTGAACCTCCGCCAACTGCTCATCGTTCGGCACCGGTTGCGGGTCGTCGTCGCGCATGATGAACACGGTTACGGTGCCTGGGCCGAGCAAGCCACCACGGCACCACGCCCGCGTCACGCCCGGCACTTCCAATGCCCAGGTTTCGTAGTCGCTGGCCGCGCCACCGTGGGGAATCACGCGGTAGGAACGGATGACCCGCGAGCGCAGCGATTCGAGGCTTTCCCGCGCCACACCGCCGCTCAGGCCCGACGCCAGCACCACGAAACTGTTGCCGACGATGCCGGCAATCGGTTGCACCGGCGTGAGCGCCAGACCGGCGTCAGCGTTGCCGAGGCTGCCGGCCTCCAACGCGGCAATTGTGGTGTTGTTGCTGCCATTGACCGTGGTGCGCGCGGCGGTGACTTTGTAGGTGCGGCCATCGTTCGCTTGCAGCAGCGTGTCGACGTCGAGCACCGCGCCGGCAGTGGCGGTAAAACTGACGCTGCCGGTAGCCACTTGCGCAGCTTTGCGCGGCTGATTCAGGCGCAGCGCGGCGATGCGTTCCAGGGTTGACTCATCGGCTTTGTCGGGCAGGATCTGCTCGGCAATCCAGTCGAGATAACCGTACAGACCATAAGCGGCGCCGCCGAGGGTGCGGGCGAGCACTTGCGCATCGGACTGGCGCAGCGAATCGCCGGCCAGGTCGCTTTGGGTGCGCTTGATCAGCACCGGCAGCGAAGGGGTTTCAAACGGCATAGATCACCTGCCAACTGTTATCGGGGTTGATGTCCAGACGTTCGCCGTCGGCCAGGGTCAGGACCGTGCGCAGGTTCAGGCGCTGGGCGTCGAGGCGTTCGCTGATGATGTCGATGGCGCTGCAGTGGCCGTCGTCGAGCAGCCATTGCAGGGCTTCGCGGGCATAGAACTCGGCGTCCATCTGCGTTTGTCGGGTCAGCTTGACCCGGCGCAGCAGCCACAGCCGCGAGCCGATGCGATCGTCGGCAACCGTGGGAAAACTGTCGCCCCACCAGCCGAAGCGCTCCTCGTCATCGAGGGCGTCGTCATCGGCGGCGCGACGCCAGGTGAACAGGCTGATCAGCACCGCGCGGGTCAGTGCGGCATGGAGGTTCTGGCTGATGAACATCACTGACCTCCTGCCGGCGCGCCGGTCTGACCGTTACCGGCCTGGACGCCAACATGCACGTGTTTGATCTGGCTGATGCCGCCGGCCAGTTGATCACCAGTGGAAACGATTTTGCCGGTCTGGTTTATCACCGGCGTATCGAAGTTCACCGCGCTGCTGGCGCGGATGTTCAGCGTGGCGGTTTCGATGTCGATGATCCGTCCGCGCTTGAAATGAATTTTGTCGCCCTCGTCGGTGTAGATCGCCACTTCACCGGCGGCGAGTGCTTGCAGGCGATAGCGACGGTCGGCGATGACCAGGGCGATAGCGTGGGAACGGTCGCCGCCGATGAAGGTGACGACCCCTTCGGCTCCCGCCAGCGGATGGCTGGTGAAACCGTAGGGTTCGAAGTGTTCGAGGTCGTCGTTGATTTCACCGGCGGTGAGGCGCATTTGCAGCGATTGCAGTTTCGAAGCCGAATTGGCGAGCACGACAGTGCCGCGCGCCAGCAGGCGTGTCAGTAGGCTCATGGGTTTCCTTAGACTTTGTCGACACAAACCCTGTGGGAGCGGGCTTGCCCGCGATGGCGGTGTGTCAGGGAAAAAATGTATTTGTTGTCACGACCGCTATCGCGGGCAAGCCCGCTCCCACAGGGGCCATTGTCGCCAGCAGGATCCTGCGTCAGGCCTGGGTTTGCTTCGGGGGAGTCGGATCAGGATCAAAGGTATGCGGCGGCGCCACTTGCAAGGTGGTCACCGATCCCTGCGCCGACAGCGAATAAGTGACCTTGGAAATCAGCATGTCACCATCGAAATCCAGCACCGGATCCTTGACCTTGACCAGCGTGTTATGGCGCCACAAATCGCCATTGCTCTGCCGCCAGCCCTGCACCTGATAGGTGGTGGTCTGTGCGCGGCCCATGCGGGTCGCGCTTTCCCATAGAGCACGCTGCTGCGCCAACTCAAAGGTCAGTTGCGTGCCTTCATTGATCACCGTGGTGCGTCGACGTTTGAAACTCAGGTCAGCCGCGGTCGACTCGACTTCGCTGACCGCCGCGCCGCTCTTCGCATCCGAGCCTTTTTGCTGGCCGATCACCCGGTACTCGGAGAACACCTGGCTGAAATCCATTGGCGCACTGGCCGACAGGATGTTCTTGCCCAGCTCCAGCGCATCGCTGGCGCGGCCGCCGCTGCCGGGTTTGGCCAGCACCAACTGGCCCAGCTCGTTGTCGGTGGAAAACACCCGCAGCAGCGAGAGCAATCGGTCGATCGACTGGAATGCCGTTTCACCCGGCACGATGGTGTGTTTGGTCAGGCGTGTGGTTTCGCTGATCTCGTTGACCACTGACAGCCCATATTCGCTCGCCAGATCGCGGACGATAGTCAGCAAGGGTTGTTGCTGCCATTGGCTGGGCAGGTTGCGAGCGGCGCAATCGACCAGATCCTGGGTCTTGGAACTGCCTTCGATGGTCAGGCTGATCTGCCGCCCGTCATAGCGGATCGGTGCTTTGAACACGTAACCGGTGAGCACCAGGTCCTTGCCGATTTTTACCTCGCAGGGGTCGCCGGGTTTGATCCTTTGGTCTACGGCCTGCCCTGGCCATTGCCAGGTGATGTCGAGTTTGAAAGTGCGGAACTGACGCTCCAGATCAGCAGTGATTTCGACGCTTTTCCAGCCGCCGTATTCCATATTGTTGACCGTCAGCGTGACGTGATTGTCCATCTCGTTCATGGCATCACTCCCGCGAGACTTTCACATCGTTGGGCGAGAAACCGGGATGGGTAATCGCGTTACGCTGAGTCACTTCTTCGACCCGCGTGGCGTCGCCAAACTGTTTGTAGGCCACGACCACTGCCGGAAAGCTTTCCTGAAACGATTTGCTGACTTGACGCACGCCGGAGGACGCCACCGCTTTGAGATGAGCCACGAGCGCTTCCTTTACATCGTTGATGGCCTGGAAGTGCGCAGGTCCGGCTTTCGCCAGCATTGGATCAATGGCGGCAGTTACCGCAGCGCGCAAGGCTTGCATGTCATCGCTGACAGGGACTTCCTGACGGCTGACCGGCGACGTCGACTGTTGAGCCACCGACGGTGTCGACGCCAGTTTTACCGGCGTGGTCGCCACCGGCATCGACGCGACCCACTGCGCGACTTTGACCAGCAGCGTGTCCTGCACCAGATCCGCCATCGCCTGCGCGGCGGCATTGGTGTCCTTGCCCGTGGTGATCTTCGGCGCATCGGCTTTGCGAATCGCTTCGAGTTGCTGCGACACGTCGGCTATCACGCCACGGTAGCCTTCCTTGGCGAACGCTTTCAGCTCCTTGATATCGCCGAGCAAACCCTTGAATTCCGCCGCCACTTCCTTGGGCAGTTCCTTCACGGCTTTGACCAGCTCAGTGATCTGGCGGTACTGCTCGATCAAAGGTTTCAGTTGCTCTTTGATCACCTCGTAAACCCCGGTGAGGCTGTTGCGCAGGTTGGTGATGCCGATCCGCGCAGCCTTGATCAGCGTCATCGCTTGTTCGAAACGCGCCACCGCCGAACCCAGCAGAGTGTCGGCTTTGGCCAGCAGCACTTTCTGCGTGCTGACCGTGGCGGTCGGAAACGGCAGGGGTTGGTCGGGATAGAACTTCAGGGCGAACGTCACCAACCCACCGTCCTGGCGGGTGTGGGTCATGTCGCATTCGCCGACCTTGACTTGCAGGCGTCCGAGCCACGGATGCACCAGTTCGCCACGGCCCTGCTCCAGCGCCTTGAGCAACTTGTCGCGCTGCTCGAGGCAATCGGGGCCGATGATGAACGCGGTCAGATCGTGGGTCTTGGCCTGCTGGCCGAGGTTCTCGAAATACGGCAGGTCGCGTTGCGGGTATTCATGCAACTGCCCTTTGCGCCCGACCGGGGTTTTCGCCTGGTCGATCCAGAAACCGACACCGCGAAAGGATGCCGGCAATAAACGATCACGCCAGTTCATTGGGAACCTCCCATCGACAGTGAGCGATAGCCGATGCGTGAAGACACGGCCAGGCCAGGTTGATTGGTTTGCGGTTGTTCGGTGCGCAGGCCGGCCGGCGCATTTTCGAAGCGCACCGTCAGCCCGCCTTCGAGCTGCGTGCGGTTGTTGGCGGCGCTTTGCTGGATCAGCGCGCTGGAGGTTTGTGGCAACGAACCGCTTTGCAGTGTGCCGTTGCCAGCAGGCGCCGGACTGGCAGCGAAGAACGCCGGCGCCAGTTCGCCTTTGCCTTCGGCATTGGTTTGGCGTTGTGCTTCAGTGAGAGTTTCAACCTTGCCGGTGACGTTGGCGATCAGTCCGGCGAAGCCACCGTCGAACAACTCCTTGATCGGCGCGATGACGGTTTGCAGCTTTTGCCACAACTCGCCGAACCACTCGGTGATCGGCCCCCAACTCTCGATGATCTGATCCAGCGGTTTCCATTCGAACAGACTGTGCAGAAAGTCCACGACCGGCGCGGACAGCGCCAACACAACGCCCCAGAGCGCCGAAAAGACCTCACCGATCGGCTGCCAATACTGGGCAATCTGCTCCAGCGGTGACCACTCGAAAAGGCTGGTGAAAAAGCCCCTGACTCGCTGCACAGACGTTTGCAGCGCCATCCAGATCGGTTCGAAGAACCCGACAACTCCACCCCAGGCGCTGGTGAGCATTTGCATCGGGAAAAAATCGAACAGCGTGCGCAGGATATCCCGGGTGCTTTGTACGGCCGATTGCAGCGTGGTTAACATCGGTTCGAAGAACGTCACGACACCACCCCACGCATCGGTAATCATCTGCATCGGCGAGAAATCGAACAGGTTTCTGAGAAACGCCATCACCGGCACACTCAAGGCCTCGAGCAATTCCCAGATCGCCCAGAACAAACCGGTCAGCGGCCCCCAGTTTTCGATGATCATCCCCGCAGGCGACCACGCGAAAACCGACTTGAAGAAGTCGATCACTGGCGCCGTCACGGCCATCACCTTGTCCCAGACTCCGGAGAAAAATCCGGTGACCGGTTCCCACAACGCCGCCAGTGCCGCCAGCGGTCGCCAGTCAAGTACCGAGCGCAACGTCGCCATCGCACTCGCCCCGGCGTTTTTCACGCCTTCCCACATCCCTGTGAAAAACGCGCTGATCGGTGTCCAGTTGGCCACGATCAAACCGGCCGCCACGGCAATGCCCAGGGCGATCAGCATGATCGGGTTGGTCTTGAGCACCATGCTCATGACGTCCATCACCTGGGTCATACCGGTGACCGCGGTTTGCATGGCGGAGAAGGCAATCGCCCCCGCCGCCAGGCCCTCGACCAGTTTCGGATTGTCGGCGAGCAGGCTGCCGACCTGCGTCAGCATCGGCTCCAGTCCGACCACCAAGGCCCCCACCGCCGGCACCAGTGCAGCGTCCACCGCCGCCGAAACCTTCTGCATCGACGCACTGAACACGTTCATGTTCTGCGTGGCAGCAGTCGGCGCGGCGGGCAGATCGACGGTTTTCGCCGTGTCGCTGACTTCGCTCAATTTGCCCTGGAACGCTGCGGCCGATTTGATGCCGTCTACAAACGGCGTGATCACGCTGCCGCCGTTGAACAGACCACTGATGTCCAGTTTGCCGAGGCCGGTCTGCTCGAGATTGTTTTTAAAACTCTCAACCTTCATGCGCAGGGCGCCCAGTTTGGGCGAGAGTTCATCGATGCCGGTGATCAGCACCGGTTTCGGGGTTTTCTTCTCTTCGTCTGCCATCACTGCACCTGCTGCATCGCATTGATCCGTTGCGCGTGCTCCAGCGATTCGCGGAGCACATCCAGTGGCCTGGCCATCATCTGTTCGGGGTCAACCTTCCAGAACCAGGCCAGGTCATAGGCGACGGCGATCAGGTCGGTGATGGCGCCGACGCCGCACTCATGAAAAAACTCGCGACGGCCCAGCTCAGCGCATTGAGGTCAGCCAGATCGAGCTGGTTCACCGACGACGGCGGGATGCCGGCGCACACGGCGATGTATTTGGCCGCCACGTCCATGTCGAGGCTGACTTCTTCGCTCTTGTCGATCTTGTACGGCAGCGCCTTGATCGCTCGCACTTCCTGCACCGTCGGACGGCGCAGAACGAGTTCGGTCAGAGGCTCGCCGTGGGCTTCGATTGCTACTTGAAGCTTCACGGCGGCGCTCATTGCCAGGTCCCCTTGATGCCTTCGAATTTCAGTTCGATGGTGGCGTCGTCGCCCTTGGAGACTGGCTCCTCGACCAGATAGGCGCCGGCCAGCACGTAGACTTTGCCGTTGCTGAACTCGCAGGTGACCGTGATATCGGTGCCTTCGATCAGCTTCTTCAGCGGGAAGTCGGCGGTGTGCAGCGCGGTCACTTTGAACGACGGTGCGATGTCGGTTTCCTTGTAGAAACCGGGCACGACGGTTTCACGTTTGACGGCCATCAGCGGGGCTTCGCAGCCGCCATTGATGGTCAGTTGTGCGCCGTCGACCTTGACGTAGCAGGTGCCTGCAATCAGTTGACCCATGGTGTTTCTCCCTTCAAATAAAAAGCCCACGCGAGGTGGGCTGCATGCTTAGCGCCGACTGCGCCGATCAGGCCGCGTCGTCGTACTGCAGACGGAACTGGTTGAGCAGTGCGAACACGCGCAGGCCGTTGATGTAATCCGGCGGGAACAGCACGTTCACCCGGCTCGGATCCTGCACGTCGCGCTCGACGATCAGGTGCTCGGCGAACAGCTCGGCGTTCTCCACATGACCTTCCAGCTCCAGCTTGGCGTACTGCGCGATCAGCTCGCCGCGAATGGTCGCTGGCGTGACGATAGGCTGGCCGGCGCCGAAACGGGTGCCGTCGGAGGCCAGTTTGTGGCGGCCGTATTTGCTGGTGATCACGTTTTGCAGACGACGCACGATGAACGCCGACTGGTGCATGGTTTCACTGTCCAGATAGGAGTTGTCGGCCTGGCCGTAGGCGTTCTTCTGGTAGGTGGTGATCGAACGCTGGATGCGCACGTAACCGCCCTCGTAGTAGGCGGTGGCGATGCCGTAGTTGAGCAGCGACTGACGCTCGGTCAGGGTGAAGCGCTCGCTGGCCGGCGCCGGGTCAACACCCGGCAGGCTGCCACTTTGCGTCGGACGGCTGGCATCGGCGGAGATGAACACCGCCGTGCGCGCAGCCAGCGCGGCGGCCTGAACCCAGAACGGTTGCGGTACGCCCGGCTCCAGCGCCTGGATGGTCATGTGCTGATCGTTGCGCGTCTGGCCTGCGGCGACCAGAGTGCCAACGGTGCCGCGCTTGGCGCTGTAGACGTGACCGAACAGTTGCTTGGCCCACGACCAGCGCCCGGTGCTGTCATCCATGACCGCTTGCCAAGTGTTGAGGGTGGCCAGATCGGACCACGGCAAGGCGATGAATTCGAATGGCTCATCGCCTAGAGCCGCGACGGCGGCGATCTGATCCGGCACACCGGCGCCGCCGGTCATGGCGGTGATTGCGCTGGTCAGACCGGCCGGAGTTTCTTCGCCGTTGCTCTTGCCCAAGCGATTGAATTGCAGGCTGATGTCGTTACCGCTGTCGCCGGTCCATTTGGCGTTCAGGGTGACCACACCTTCAGCAGCCGCAGCGCTGACCGGCAGGTCGGCAGTGGCGTTGATTTTCTGCGCCAGTGCGGTGGCCGCTTGAGCGGCGGTGGCGCCGTTGACCACGGTGGCCTGCACGCGCACGCCGCCGACATACAGGTTGAGCATGCCCGCCTGAGTCGCAGTGCCGGTCAGGGTCAGCACACCCTTGGCGATTGCGCCTTCAGTGTTGTGCAGCGGCAGGCACCAGATCTCGCCGATCGGGTCGGCCTTGCGGAAGGTCTCGTACATCGAGGCGAGCATCGAGCCCTGGCCGCCGATGCTTTTCGCCAGCGCCACGCTGGAAACCAGCACCAGTTTGCCGACTTCACTCGGGGCAATATTGTCGTTGACCTGGGCGACGATCAAACGGCGCATGGCCGAGGTCGCGCTGTTGGCGGCCGAGTTGTCCATTTCGGCATAGAACAGCGGCACACGAATGTCCGCCGGGATGTTGCTGAATCCGATCGCCATTATTTGGCTCCCTGTGGTTTAGCCGCTTTTGCGGTTTTGAGTGTGATATCGCCGTCGGCCAGACGCCGGCGCCACCAGGCGCTGTCCAGCACTTCACGGCCTGCAGCCGGCAACAGGTCGCCCGCCTCCGGGTCAGGTACGACACGGCCAGCGGCCGGCACTACGGTGATGCGGTTGCTCATGGGTTTACGTCTCCAGAGAAAGTCATTCCACCCGGCCATCCGGACCCGGGCGGTGCAGGTTGGGGTCAGCCGGATCGATCGCATCGACCCGCACCGTCATCCCGGTAAAGGACGACAAAGCGTCCAGTTCGCGCTCGTGCCAACTCTCCGCAGGCTGACTTGGCAGATTGCGGCCGAGCTGGAACTCGGCATAAAAACGCAGCCGATAGAAGGCACGGCTGCTGTTGATCGAGACCATCTCGCCGCCGTCGTAGGCGATGGCGCTGTAGTCGGCATCGGGCTTGAACCCCACCAGCGCGCGCCACAGTTCAGCGCGCAGGTCGTGCAACCCATCCAGCGCTTTTGTCGCGTCGGTAGCGTCAAGGGCCAGGACGATTTCAAAGCGGTCGCGGATTGGTTGGGTGGTGAGGTTTTGGGTGGTGCTGTTGCTGGCCAGATCGGCGATTGGCAGCACGTGGGCCGAAGGTGTTGGCAGATCGGTGTTGCTTTGCAGCAACGCCAGATCGACACCCACCGAAATATGATTGGCAAGCCCAGGGCATTGCCCACGCAATTGCGTGAGGATCGGGGTGATCTTCATGGGGGTGTTCCGAAGTAAGAGAAATTACAGTGAACGCCGCAGTCCCTGTGGGAGCGAGCCTGCTCGCGAAAGCGGTCGATCAGTCACATCGATGCTGAAGCTGACGCCCCTTTCGCGAGCAGGCTCGCTCCCACAGGAATAAGCACTCGGTTCAGGATTACTGTTCCGCCTTCGGATCCAGGCACGACGCATCAATCAGGCAGCGATAGCTGTTCTCGCGACTGCCGCTGGCGGTGACCTTGTCGATCGACCAGCGTCCGCGCATGAAGTCCGGCCAGCTCTCATCGAGCAACAGCAGACCTTCGGCCGCCAGGCGTGGATCGCCCGGGCAGGTGATTTTCACTTTGTACTTGTGGCGCAACATCTTTCGTACTTCGCCCTCGCCTACTGCGATGGCATCCGCTTCGCTGGGCTGCTTCTGGCGCAGCGTCTTGAACGGCGCTACGCCCGTCTCGACCCAACGCAACACCCCGGCCGCCGCATCCCAGAAACAGGTCTTGCAGCCCTTGGCCTGCTCGCGGGCCGATTCTTCCAGCGTGGCGCTGATGAATGCGTGATCACCGGGGCGATTGTTGTGGGTAACCGACAGCGTCACGTCCGGCAGAATCTGCCCCGACAAAGACTTGGTCTGCCCGGGCCGCGCCAGCACATAGACATCGCCATACGGCTTGGCGACGACGTTGTATTTTTTCGCCAGCCGCGTGACGAAACCCATATCAGTTTCGTTGGACTGGTCGATGTGCTCGATGCGGATCAACGAAATCTCCGGCGCAACCCGTGGCGAAAAACCGTGCGACTCCACCAGCTTGCGAAATAATCCACCCAGCGTCGTTGGCCCATGACTGGCGGTGCGGCGCTGCTTGAAGCCGGTTTCATCATCCTTGCTGAATGGCGCCGCAGTGGCCACCAGGGTGAGGCGAAACGGAAACAGCGTCGGCGTCAGACGCGTCACTTTGAACTGGCCTTTATCGACCATTGCGTTTTCTCGATAACCGACTTGCAGGCCAATTTTTCCACCCAGACTCGGCAGCCCTTCAAGGCCCTCGAGATCGATGGTCAGCGTCAGTTGATCGGACTCGAATCCAGCGGCATCGATGTGCTCCCAACTGATCAGGCGTTGATTGAGCAAGGCCGCGTTGGCCCCGTAGATATTTACCGCGGGCGTAAATCCCAGTGCCATGTCACCTCCTTAATCCCAGGCCGTTACTGCTTTGACCACGGCGGGTTTCACATCCAGTTCCGGCAGCACGATCCACACGCCAGCGGGCAGAATCGGCCCGTGTTCGGCCAGGGTCGGGTTGAGCTTCCACAGCGCTTCTTCGGCAGCGTCATCACTGCGCCCGGTTTCGCGGTAGAGCAGCAGATTCACCGAATCACCGGCCACGCTTCGTGCTTTACGCATTGTTGAACTCCGCCAGTTCGATGACCCAATCGACTACCATCGCCGTGCCGTCATCGATGATCTGCCCCTGTGTTTCCTGAACCGAATTGATCCGCCACAACCCCCAGTTGCGACCGACGCCATCAATCAACGGCAGCGGGGTACGCAGCGCCTGTAGCGCACGCAACTCATCGAGTCGATCCATGGCCACGGCGTACATCGACTTGCCGGTAATGGTCAGGGTTTCCGGTTTCTGTCCGGTCTGGCTGGACTTGGGTTTGCTGGTGAGGATCTGTATCTCGGTCCAGCCGCCGTCAGACTTGCGCAGCAACTGGTGGTACGCAAAGTTGCGCGACAGGCCGAAGATGAAATTGCCCAGTGCCATTTGTTGTTTCATCAGGCGACTCCATCGGTCAGGGCTGCGTCGCGGCGGGTGGCGAGGGGGTTGGTACTCATTGTCGACATGAACTGAGTACTGAAATGGTTTTGCATCACTTGAGAGATCACCGCGCCGACTTTTTCCGAGCTGGCGATTTCGCTGCCGCTGATCTGAATCGACGGCGCATAGGTGATCTGCTGGTTTTGCGTCTGAGCGTTGCTCAGGTCCTTGGCCACTTGCGCGGGAGGCGCGAGTTTGTCCTCGGCAGGCTTGCCCCATTGTTCACCGACGTAAGAACCGAGTATTCCGCCCAGAGTCCCACCGAGGAATGTCCCAATACCGGGCGCAATGAAAGTACCGATCGTGGCGCCAATGGCAGTGCCGGCCAGCTCGCCGGCGGCACCTTTGACCGCTTGGTCATCGCCTTCGCGCCAACCTTTCAGTCCGGTATAGGCCGCGTGCGCAATGGCCAGCGGCGCTCCCAGTTTTACCGCCGGCAGCGCTTGGGCGATTTTTGGCATGACCTTGGCGCCAACGCTTTCGACCAAGGGCATAAGCTTGGCAACGGCGCCTTTGAGTCGCGATACCATCTCGCTGTTGCCCAAGCCATCGGTGAACAGTTTGAAGCCCATTTTGATGTCATCAAACAGAGGCGCGACCTTGGCCGTGAGCCCCCCCAAACGACTGCTCCCACTGGCGCGTGGAACTGTCGTGCGCGTCGATGTTCTGGCCGGCGTGCGTCGACCCGGTCGACGACCCGCTCGTTTGTTTTTCCGCCCGCCATCAGAGACATCGTCACCGACGATGGCATCAGCAATATCGGGGGGCAATCGCGTCGTCGCCAGACGCAACAGCTTCGCGGAAACGGTGTCGATGACTGACGCAACGCCGGTTTTCAGCGCCCCTCCAACAAAAGGAAGAGCAGCGGCACCAAGCAGAACCAATCCTGCAGTAAGGGCCGGGAAAGCCTGCGCCGCAGTACTCACGCCATTGGCCAGCGCGGTGAGCACCACTGCGGCACCATCGGCCAACGGCGCCAATGCCGTGCCGAATGCGGTGGTCATCCGGGTCAGACTCGCATCGAGCGCATTCCAGCGCCCTTGCGACGTATTGCCAAATACTTCGGCGGATTTCGCGGCTGCCCCCGAATCGGCGCCCAGTTCCGATGTCGCGTATTGGCGCTTGTCGGCCACTTGGGAGAATGCGTTTTTTACATCCTCTGGTTTCTTCAGCAGTTCAAGAACTCTGACGTCGTTTTCGCCAAACAGCGTCTTCGTCAGTGTTGCCCGTTCTTGCAGCGGTTGTTTATTGAGTGCAGCAAGCACCGAGTTGATGGCAGCGGGAGCGTCCTTGCGCATCTCTCCTGCCAACGATTCGGGATTCAACCCTAACTGGCTCAGAGCCGTACGTTGCTCGGTCGATACATCTGCGCCCTTCGCCAGCAGCGAAGTAACACCCTTCAACGCGGCGCTGGCGCCCTCCTTGTCTGCGCCACTGTTGAGCAGTGCCGCCGCAAACGCGGCCGCTTGTTCCGGAGTCATACCGGCAGTAATTGCAGCCTCGCCGGAACGTTGCACGACCGAACCGATGTCGGCGGCCTTGGCATCCAGGCCACTGTTGCCGAGATAGCTCGTTGCATCGGCCAGATCCTGGCTCTGATAGCGATCCAGCTTCAGCGATGAACGCCAGGCCGCCAACATCTCACCAGCCGTTTTGACGTCCATCCTGAACGCCGCTGCGTTGATCGCGGCATCACGGGAGAACCACTTCAGCTCGTTCGCCCGTTGCTCACCCTTGGCGCCATCGGCAATACCGGATCGTGCTGCGGCGACTTGAACTTGCAACAGGTCAGCGTTGGTGGCACCACTGGCCGCCACCTGTTTCTCGCTGGCGAGTTCCAGAGTGCTTTGTGAATGCGTTTGCAGCTGGTCGTTGCTCATCTTGAGCAACTGATTGAGTTCAACCAGCGCAGTCTCGTTGGCCATCGCCGGCTGCATCAGCTTCGGCGGCGGACGCTGCTCGATCCCGGCGTTGAGTTTTGACTTTGGTTCGCTCGTCGCGACCGGTGCAGCGCCGGCCTTGAATAGCGATTGCTGGCTTGCCAACAACTCGCGAAGCCTGATCTGTTCCTGGGTCAGCAAACGAATATCCACGCTTGCCAACGCGAGCGTCACATTCAAATCCTGCAGCGGTTTGCCGAGGTTGTCGGGCAACGAAAATCCGTCCGTTGCATTGCCGCTCTCACCGGCGTACGTGAGCGCATATTTGCTCTCTGCCATGCCGCTCTACTCCTGTTTCACGCCAAGGCGAGTGATCGCTATGTCGTAGCGGCGCAACGCCTTTTCGGCGTCCCATTCCAGAATCTCCGCTTCACTTACCGGGTAAATGAGCGGGACGATATCGAGGATTACTTCGATGTCGCGTTCCGAAAGTAGGCCGCCGGCTGGTTTAAAAAATCGTCGATGCGCACCTGCAATTGCGTCCAGTCGGGGACGGTCAGCTGGGCCAGATCGGGGATCATCAGGCCCGTGCAGTGGGCAGTGATGAATTCGGCGCGTTCCTTGGCCGTTTTCAGTTTCTTCATCACTTTGGTTGCGCGCAGCACGGGCATTTCCAGGCTCAGCGAGTCGACGGTGCGGCCGGTTACGGCGAGCGGCTGCAGCAATTGCACCTGGTCGGGATCGTTGGATTTCTCCGCGTCCTCGATCTGGTCGAGAAAGTACGAACTCGGCCGGGTCGACATCTCATGGACGTACTGGGCGATGCTCACGTAGTCCGGGCGCTTGAGCTGATCGAGTTCCTTGACCGACAGGCCGGTGGCGAGCAGCGCCAGCTCGAAGAACTGATCGTCTTCGTCATCGCCGGCGCGTTCCAGCGCTTCTTTCTGTGCGGCGTAGAGCAGCGGTTTGAGCTGGATCGATTCGATCTGCGAGCCATCGTCGCCGGTGATCGGTGACAGCAGTTCGTGTTGGGGTGGCATCCACGGCATGTATGAATTCCTTGGTGATTCGTTTAGATCCACTGTGGGAGCGAGCCTGCTCGCGAAGGCTTTGGCACATTCGACATTGATGTACCTGAACGACCGCTTTCGCGAGCAGGCTCGCTCCCACAGGGTTTTGTGATTTGCCGGTAAAGCGGGGTTTACGGCATCAACACCGCACGCCGTGCATCACCAAGGATGTCGACGCCGTTGAGGACGAACTTCTGCGTGCGCACGTCGATGTCGATCACCGGCACGCCGTTTTCCAGGCGGTTGTAGGTGCGGCAGGACAGTTCCAGGTTGGTCTTGGGCTTCTCGCCCATTTTCACTGCGGTTTCCTCAAGGGATTTCAACTGGCCGCCGACGGTGTGGTAGGTGAACCAGGTATTGCCGTCCTGATCCTGACCGGCTTCACGCACGTTGAGCAGGATGTCGTCGCCGAGCTTCACGCCCAGCGCCAGCAGCACCTCGGCGCCGAGGCCTTGCAGGGTCAGCTTGGCGCTGAGCGCTTTGCCGCCCTTGGCCATTTCTTCGACGATGAAGCGTCCGCCGCGCATCTCTTCCATGTCGAATTCGATTTTCGGCGGGGTGAATTCCTCAACGGTCGCCGACAACGGCAGGCCTTGCAGGGTGGCCGCGATGGCCTGTCTTACGCGGTTGGTAAACATTAGAGAACGTCCTCCAGGAACTGCTCGATGATTTCATCGCGGGCGTTGAGTTGATAAACCATGTGTTCGTTCGGCGCGTAGCGGCCGTAGTCGATGACCACGTACCAAGTGCCGTTCTTGTACTTCTCGACGCTGTTGAGTTCCGGGTGCAGATACACGCTGCCGCCGGGAATGGTTTCGTCGGCGACCAGGGTCTGCAGCCAGTCGTTGATGCGCTTGACCTCTTGATCCATGAAGGATTTGGTGAGGTTCTTGGCCATGGCTTTCTGGCCGGCCTTGACCAGCTTGCGGCTGATCGCATCTTCGAGGCCGACGTAGCTGATGAACTTGCCGGTGATCGAGCGGTTACCCAGTAGCGAGAAGCCGCCAAGCACGGTGCGAGCGTAGTAGCTGACGCCGTAACGGTTGAGCAGATCGCCTTCGGTGGACGTGTCGAGAATGTTGTACTCGACGACCCGCGAAACGTCTTCGGCGAAGGTCACCTGGTTGCCCGGGCTCTCCCATTGCTTGACCTTGGCCAGCGCGGCAATCGCCAGACTGGACGGCGACAGGAAGACGTTTTTCTTCGCTGCTTTCGAGTACACGGCGGGCATGTTGTGCACCACCAGGCAACGGTCGAATCCGAGTTCGGCGCCGCCGAGTTCCTGGCTGTACAACACCTGATCGGCCACCGACACATCCTTGCCGTCCAGCACCACACGGGCCTTGATGCGCTTGCCGAACGCGGCGAACTCACCGGCCACCGCTTTAGTGCCGGTGAAGCCCGGCGCGCCGATGATGGTCAGGTCTTCCGGGACACTGCCCAGCGCCGCCAGACCCAGCTTGCGACCAGTCGACGGCTCGACACCGCCGATCACATTGTTGACCGTGTCGGCCGGAGTTGCGCCGGCCTCGACGATGACCACGTATACCGGCACCTTGACCACTTTGAGGATCTGGTAAACCGCGTGATACAGCGTGCCCTCTTCCGACCCAGTCGGATCGAGCAGCGCATGGGTGGTGAAGCTGTTGATGCGAAACGGCGCGTTTCGCGGAATCAGCGGATCGGCTTTCGGCGCGGTGCCGACCAGACCGATGACGTTGTCGCCCAGGCCACCCATGGCCTCGGGGGATTCAGTGGCATTGACGGTAATGCCGTTGTGCTCGAAGTTCAGAACCTCAGCCATGTTCAGTCAGCCTTCTTGGCAGCGGCCTTTTTGGCCTGGGTGATAGGGGTTTTCGGCTCAAGTCGACCGGCAAAGTGCAAGGCACTGGCCTCGACGTCGAGCAGATCAAGTTCTTGACCAACGCTCGACCAATGCCCACCTCCGGTGGGGAATGGGACGAGCACGGTGTAGGTTTGGCGGGTTGCCATTTTTCGTTTCTCCATAAACGGGAAAGCCCCTCGGGAGGGAGGGGCTTTGGCGGGTGTTGAACAGCTGGTGTCGGGAAAACGTTGCCCTGACTCGGGACGCTCATTGAATCGAGGTAACAGCCTGGATGGGGTCAACTCGGTGATCTGCCGAAAAACGCGGGCTGCCAACGGCCGACTGAATATTTGAGATCACCTCGTCAGCGATCTGCCTGGCCTCATCGGCTGCACCCGCTGCAAGCTTGTGCCTGATCGACTCTTTCGCCTCCAGGCGCCGCTCTCGGATAAGGTAAAGCCGTTCTGCGTATTGGGCGGCTTCGGTCAGGATGTCATCGGCAGCGTCCTGAGCCGTGCGCCCCATGATTGCCCAGGCAGCAACGCTGCGCGGCACCGCGTCGGCCGGATAGCCATTATTTTTGAAGGCTAGCGCCTCGGCAGCAGCTCGCTCGTATTCAACTGCGCGCAATGGATCGCCTGAAACAGCCTGCCGCGCTTGATCAGCGTACTCATCAATCCTTGCGCACAAGTCCGCGAGGGTGGGCATGGGCTCGCCGTCATGCTCCCATTCGCCATTCCATTCGCCGGTATCGGGAATACGCGTCCCTTTGAAGCGGGGATTCCAGCACGGTTGAGGCAATTGCGCGCGAGTCCAGTTCATCGCCCCCTCCGGAGCGTCGGCGGCATACAGAAACTTGCCATCCTGATCGATCACAAAAATCATATTGCCTCCTTAAACCGCTTGAACGCAGAAACTGAATTGACAGGCGAAGCCACCCGCGCCTGCAGTGGAGCCCATCGCATAATCCAGAACGACCTCGCCTGTGACTTCCGCTCGCCACGACAGCCACCCAAATGCGAGGGGACTGTTGGTCGCCCAGTCTCCCGTTCCACACATTCTGGTGATAGGCCGAAATCCAGGCGGAAGGGTAAACATGACCAATGGATCGATACCGTTACTGACCCAACGTGTAGCGTCGATGCTTACGTAGACATTGCCGTTGGCTTTCCAGTATCGAGTTGCATTGCCGTCGGCAAAACCATTGACGAGCGCGGGCACCCTCAGAGTCGTCGCAGAAAAGTTCGCAAAAGCGGTGCTGACTACGCTGTTGGTCTGCGCCTGCGTGTAGCTGTCGGTGATTCCGTATCCCGACAACGAATTGGGTTTGCCTGAAGTGATCTTGCTCCAGTCCAGAGCGGGGACATCCGATGCGATCAGGTTCCCGCCGCTGGTAGCCAACCCTTTGGCATTGACGGCAATTTTTGTGTAAGTACCGGCAGAAACGCCCGAGTCGGCCAGCGCTAGTGAAATGTTGGCGTTTGTCGAGCCGTCAAACGAAGTGCTACCGCTAGCCGCGCCGGAAATGGCAATACTGCGCGCCGTTTCAAGCTTGCGAGCGGCAACCGCTGTTCCATTGATCCCGAGGGCGTCAGTGATGCCAAATCCAGCCAACGTCTGCGGATTCGCACCTGCTATCACCCGACCATATTCATCAACAGTCAGACTCTTGTAAGTCCCCGCAGCAATCCCGGTGCGCCCTGCGAGCATCTTGAATGTCAGCGCGGTCGTGCCGAGGGTGATCGGTGCATTGGTGGTCAGGTGCCACAGCGAATCTCCATTCGTTACGCCCTCCTCCACCATTACCGTCAGGCCCGGGGTAACCTTGGCACTGGTGTTGGCATCAGTCGCCCGCACCCAGTCACCGTTGGCGACAATCCACATGCCGTTGTCCTTGGCCAAGGTCTGGCTCGGCAGCAACACGCGGTCGCCAGCGATCACCGCCACACCATCAATCTGCTGCGCGCCGTTCAACACGACATTGCCAGTCGCCGCGACCCGCACCGATTGTTTGCCATCGAGCTTGCCGAGTTCTTCGGCCAGATAACTCATGACCCAGGCGCGCGTGGCTTTTACCACGGTGTCATCGATCAACAAGGTCACCAGCGAGGCATTGCTGGTCTCGAAAATCGAGCGAATGTAGAACTCTTTACCCGAGCCCGACGTCGCCAGCACCGGTTTGAACGACTCCGGATATTTGACGATGGCATAGAGAACACCAGTGTCAGTCCATAGCCCCGCTTCCCGTACATACCAGCCGCCAACATCCGGAGGAATGGTCACTTCGGCGAGCAGCCAGCTCGGGTTTTTCTCATCCTGGAACAGTGCGTTGAGCGGTCCGCGCCAGACTTCGCGTTTCAGAGCGGTCGCGGTGGCAGCCGGGTTGTAGACCGCGCCGCCGCCGTCGCCGACCGAAATCTGCGTCAGCTTGATCGGCGTACCGGCGGCCTTGCACGCCGTTTCGTATGCAATCCCTGCGTTGGTGAGCAGGGTGTAATAGTCAGCCATTCAGGCCCCCTGAGGATAAATAGTGGATGTTTCGACGGTGTACAACGCAGCGGCCATGAACGCCTCGCCAGAGGTTTCAAGGCCTTCGACGAACACCGGATAAACCGTGGTCAGTTCGCCGCAGAACGTAGCGGCGCCGATGACGTGATTGCCGAACGCGCTCAAGCCCACCGACACCGAAAGAATGTCCCGCTCGCTTTTGGCATCGGCCAGACGGCGGTCGAGACGTGCATCGATTTCTTCGCTATAGGGTTGTTCGCTGAAGGCACGCACGGAAAAGCTGTACGGCGAGCCGGGCGGTGTCTGTTCGTACCAAGCGCGGATTTCCGGGCGCAGTTGCAAACCCTTGGCGGCGTTTTCGAGTGCCTTGCGAGTGCCGGCCTGGCGCGCGGTGGGCCAGGCCAGTTCGACGGTGAGGCGCTTCTCCGCCACCGGCGCATCAGTGCTCCATTCGGCGACGCCACGATCGGCAGCCAGATAAGGCAGGAAGGCCATCGGCGTTTCGCTGGGATTCATCAGTTCCGGGAACGGCGGTGCGATGCGATCGAGCAAGGCGCCGAAGCCCAGATCCAGTCCGCGCTCAAGTGCCGAGCTGTTGGCTGGCAGTAAGGTCGGGCGCTGAGTTTTTTCACTCATAGCGTCAGCACCTCGACTTCGACCGCGGTGCAATAAGGCGCCTGAAAAGCGGTGGTGACGATCGGCGCCAGCGGTTCGAGAATCTGCAGTTGTACGGCGCCGGCGCTGTGCAACGTGTAGTCGATCCAGCTCGGATCGACCCGACCTTCGAGGCGATGGCAACTGTCGGCGTAGGCCTGCAATTGCGCTTGCGCGGCGACCTTGGTCAGGCCCGAATCGGGACCGGAATTGATCTTGGCGACGACGCGGATTTTGTAGCGCTGGATCTCGGCAGCCTTGACGGTGACGAGGTCGGTTTCCGGGCGCACATCCGGTCGGGCGAAATGCTGACGGACGCCGTCGAGCAATGCTTCGGAAGGTGTGCCATCGCCTTCTCGCGAAAGCACGGTGACCTGCACTTCGCCCGGCGCAGTGCGCCGCCCATTGCCATCCTTGACCTGCGCGGCGAGGCCGTCCGGGTTGAAGGTGTAAGTGACATTTACCACACCCGCCTCGGTGGATTCGACTTGCACCGTCGGACGCTCGCCGAGCGTAAAGACTTCGCGGCGATACTGCATCCGCGAACCCGCCGACGGTGCATGGGGCGCGAGGTAATAACGCAGCCGAGCATCGTCATCACTTTCGTAAATCGCCGGTACCGGCGGGAATGCCGCCGGGTCGCCGGGATCGAGCAACTGCCGCTCCAAGCCCATGTCCGCCAGCCGCGCATCGAGATTGCTGCCGGTCGCCCACCACGCCAGCATCTGCTTGATGCGTGCATTGTATTTACGCTCATGGGTTTGCAGACGCACGCAGAACGCTTCCAGCGCCAGGGTCAGCAATTCGCTTTCGTTTTCCAGACTCGCCTTGAGTTTCACGGCGCTGGCCGGCGAGCGAGCCCCCACGTATTCGATGACGAAAGTCTTGAACTCGGCGAGCAAGTCTTCGAACGCTTCGACCGTGATCAGCGCGGGTTCGGCCAGCTGATTCTGGCCAGGGATCAGCATGCTCATGTCAGCACCTCGAAGGTTTGTTGGCGGTTTTTCCAGGTGCCGGCGAAGCGCAGCAGCAGGCCGTCGCCGTGACGACTGGCGACAATCACTTGCGGCTGAAAATCGTCGATGCCGTTTTGCGAGTTGTAGAACGCTTGGGCGGCGTGGCTCTGTGCCAGAAGCAGAATGTCGTCACCGAGGTTCTGTCCCAACAGCGAGGGGATCAGCGATCCGTACAATGGCCGTTTTTGCCGGGTGCCCAGCGGTGTGGTCAGGGCTCGGGTCGCGCGCTGCACGAATTGCAGCCAGTCGTCGACCGTGGCCCCGCTGTCTCTATCGATTCCGATCATGGGAGGCTCTTGAATCAGGGGCTGATGACGCGGCCCTGGTGATCGACCAAGGGGCCGCTGAAGTGCACGCCCGAGGCGTCGATACTCAGGCCGACGGCGCCCAGTTGCAGGGTGATCAGTTGTGGCGTCATGGCCAGACGTGCAGGGCCGATGCTCAGTTCGAGCGACTCGCGAGACCCGTTGAATTGCGCGGGTCCGTTCAGCCAGTGCAAGGCGTGGCTGGCGTCGTCGTAACCGCTTTCGCTGCCGTCCCGATGCACCCGACGGGTCAGCGTCGGCACAGTCGAGGCGGGAGGAAAGCGGTCACTGTTCAAGCCGAACAACGCGACACTCTGCGCACCGCTTTCACCGCTGCCATAGTTGAACAGCAGGCACTGCTCGCCCACCGTGGGGATGCGCGATTCGCTTTGCGCACCGGCGCTAGGGTTGAAGAACTTGATCGCCGGGGTGAGCAATCCACCATGGCTGACCTGGCAAGTGTTACTCGCCGCATCAATTAACTGGCAGATGCCAATACGACAGAAACTCTCGGCACGGCGATGCAGGTCTTCGATTTCCGCTTCCATTTCCGCCAGACGCTCAATGATCGGGCCAAGCTGCATACGCAGTAATGCATCGAACATCGGTCAGCCCTCCAGCGCGGTGTACTGGTCTGGATCGTCGATGTCGCTGACTTCCCAGGTGCGAGCGAATTTCGGCATGCCCAGTGGATCGTCGAGCAAGGTCGAGCCGAGGTAGAGTGTCTGGTTGAACGTCAGGGTCCAGGTTTTGTATTGTTGATCAGCACTGATAAGCAACGACGGCAAGCCATCGATATTCAGGGGCAGATCGCATTGATCGCCGGGCAATCCCCAGCGGTTGTCGGTGATCAGGTTTTTCAGCACGGCGATCAGATCGCACGCTGCAAAAGCGGTCGCAGAAAGCGCCGGGATGACTTGCAGTGACAACGTCATGACATGAGCGATACGCCCATCAGCGGCGCGCATGCCGGACGCATTTCGGTCAAAGTCAATCAGTACCCAAGCCTGTTCGCCCGCTGCTGTGAAGTCAGCGTCACTGCCGACATTGAGGTTGAGACCGGCGGTGTTGCGCAGTGTCGTCGCGATGGCTGTGAACAGTTGCGACGGCTGCTGGATCGGTGTGGGCATACATGACCTCCTTTTCAATCGTCCACGTGCAGCCCTGCCGCCGACATGGCGGCACGGAAAAATATTCAGGGTTAAGGCTGGTCGCGCGGCGGCACGTCACAGACGCCGATGCGCTTGGCCGCCCAGCGTTCGTAAAGGCCGATGGCGACGTCGGCGCCGGCCATGGCGGTCAGGCAGCCAAACGCACCAGCGGCCCAGATCGACATGCCGGCGGCATACAGCAGCATGATTGCCGACACGCCGCAGATCATGCAGGCGCCGGAACGCAGAGCCAGACGCCGCACCAGCGACCAGCCGCGGGCGCCCTCCTTGTCGGCGCGCCACATTTCGCCGGACACCCCGCCGACGACAGCGAGGAGGATGACCAGCCAGATCGGCATGTCCGCCAACGCTTGTTGCTCGTTTGTCATGTCACGCCTCCGTGGGCAGTGGGTGATAGATGGGAATTGAGTTCAAATAATGTCTCTTCAGGCAGGCATTCCAAAAAGCCCGGCCTTGCGCCAGGCTTTTCAGCAATGCGGTCCCGCCGATCGATTACTCGAGTTGGAATCAGTAAGGTGCGACTGGCCACGCGATGTTCGCCGGATAACCCGACTGCTGATCGATGTCGCTGAGGGCGATGCAGTATTGCTCGTGGGCCAACAGCCGAGCCTGGTCGTCGCTGGTGGCGACGCCGACGTCGGCTTTGAACTGCAGCGAGTTCATCAGTAACCAGTTGGCGGCCCCATTCAGCAATTGCCACTTCTGCTGTTCGGCTTTGTTTCGCAGTTCTTCTTCGTCGGTGCAGAGAAGGTCCAGACCCCATTGAAGGTTGCGCTCCAACCCACCCGAATATCCGTACTGCCGGTTACATCAACCCAAACCGAGGTTGGCGAAGCAGGTGGTTCAAGAATCACTTCACTTTCTTCCAACTGGACAACTCGGTTGTATTCAACCAGTGCATAAAGACTCATTGGGTCTTCCTCATTTACTCTTTGGCAGGAATGTCGCCGTGCAACTGGCAGGTATTTAAAAGCCCGGCAACAAGGCCAGGCTCTTCAGTAATGCACTGCGCATTTCAATATTGCGGATGCGTCAAATGTCGCTTATGGCACTTCAGGCCAAATGACGCTCAGTGGATAGCCCGGCTGTTTGTTGACTTGGCTCATCGCGATGAAGAACTGCTTGTAGGCCAGCAGTGCGGCCTCTTCAGCAGGTGTAGCCAGCCCCAGCTCGACTTTTTGTACCAGCGCGGACGATGTCAGGGTGAAGTTGACTTTATCGAAACGAGTCACTCTTTCGTTACGCATTTGCATAGCCAACATGGACGGTTGCCCCCACATATCGCTATCAGTAAATGTCCAGACGCCGTCGGTGTTCACCGCGTTCCAGGAATAATCGATCTTGGGCAATGCGCTGACATCCACCCAGACTTGGTCCGCCGGAAACTCATCGGTGATCGGGTTTGCGGTTTCAAAAATGTTGTCGACTTTGCCAGCGACGACACGTGCGTATTTCTTCATGTTCATCATCCTTATTGAGTGCCGGCATCCCGGCGTTTCAGTTCCTGCCCGGTAGGCATTCCAAAAAGCCCGGCGCTTGTACACCGGGCTTTTCAGTAATGCGCTCCTTCGCCTCCCTTCAAATCCTGTAGTCATGAAGGGAGCTGACTTTTCGGCGCTACTGGCGCGGTACGAGTCCATTCAAATTGTTTTTCCGACCGCGGTCCCTGCCCGCCGGATAACTGCTTCTGGTGTTTTACGCTGCACACCCGGGTCAGTTGCCAACCCTCTGAACCGTTGAGGCCGGTTCATCGCTGCCTGTTCTTGTGGAACTAAAGAGCTTGTCTTGCCAGCCGCTTTGTCGAGCGGCTTGGTGGCAAGAATATGCATGAATGCATATACAGTCAATGCGTAAATGCATTTATTTATGCATTAAATTTGCGCGTATGCATGAAAACCAAGCGGGCCAAGGGGTGGGGAGATTTCTGCAGGCGAAAAAAAACCTGCCGAGGGGCAGGTTTCAGTTAAATCGAAATGGGTTAACGGGCGTACATGCCCCACCAGAAGACGTGACCGAGGATGACGATCTGCTCTTCCTGGATTTCCTGGAAGCTATAGTCCTCGTCCGGATGCTCGTCGCGATTGAAGCTGCGCAGACGGATGCCGGTGGGCAGGCGATAGAGTTGTTTCACGCGCAGCTGGCCGTTGTGATTGATCGCATACAGATCGCCATCGATGATGTCGCCGATGCCGCACTTGCCGGCGTTGACGCCGACGGTGGCGCCATCACGCAGAACCGGCAACATGCTGTTGCCGCGCACCGTCACGCATTTGGCCTGGTCGAATTGCACGCCGTTGTGGCGCAGGCTGCGCTTGCCGAAGCGCAGGCTAGAGCGCTCGCTCTCTTCGATGACGAATCTTCCTGATCCAGCAGCCAATTCAACCTCGCGTAGAAAGGGCACCGACACCTCGTCGTCATCGACGGGCGTGTCGTCGTCCCACAGGCTTATGTCCTTGAGTTCCGCATGCACGTCAGCGCGAGTGCCGCCGGTCGTTGGCGCGACGTCCGCGCGCCCGCGCAACTGATCGGTGCTGACGTTGAAATATTCAGCGATCTTCGAGATGTGTTTATCCGAAGGATCGACAATCTTCCCGCTGAGAATCCGCGAGAGCGTTGATTGAGGCACGCCGGTGCGACGGTGGAGCTCCGTGGGGGAGATCCCGTGCTGGTCGAGCAGTGCTCTTAAGACGGAGGAAACGTTGCGTTTTTGCATAACGCGCATAGTGCTTGAAGTTTTTCCCGAAGACAAATGCTTATTTGCATAAATCGTGCATAGATCAACTTTTCTCTACAAGTCCACGCTCACCCGACCGCAGTGCCTGCGTCGGGCTGACTGCCCATGGTAACCTTGCGCCCATCGCGGAAAAGCCCGGCCACTGCCCGCGCTTTGCCCTACATCTTTTAACGAGTTGCCCGACATCCGATGAATAAAGCCGTCTCCGACCTGTCCTCCCACACTCCGATGATGCAGCAATACTGGCGCCTGAAGAATCAGCACCCGGACCAGCTGATGTTCTATCGCATGGGCGATTTCTACGAAATCTTCTACGAAGATGCGAAGAAAGCCGCCAAGTTGCTGGACATCACCCTGACCGCGCGCGGGCAGTCGGCGGGTCAGGCGATTCCGATGTGTGGGATTCCTTACCACGCCGCGGAAGGTTACCTGGCGAAACTGGTCAAGCTCGGCGAGTCGGTGGTGATTTGCGAGCAAGTCGGCGACCCGGCCACCAGCAAAGGCCCGGTGGAGCGCCAGGTCGTACGGATCATCACGCCGGGGACAGTCAGCGACGAAGCGTTACTCGATGAACGCCGCGATAACCTGATTGCAGCGGTATTGGGCGACGAGCGTCTGTTCGGTCTGGCCGTGCTGGACATCACCAGCGGCAACTTCACCGTGCTCGAAATCAAAGGCTGGGAAAACCTGCTGGCGGAACTGGAGCGGGTCAACCCGGTGGAACTGTTGATTCCAGATGACTGGCCAAAGGACCTGCCGGCGGAGAAACGCCGTGGCGTACGTCGTCGTGCGCCGTGGGACTTTGAGCGTGACTCGGCGTTGAAAAGTCTCTGCCAGCAGTTTTCCACTCAAGACCTGAAAGGCTTCGGCTGCGAAAACCTGACCCTGGCCATCGGCGCTGCCGGCTGCCTGCTGGCCTACGCCAAAGAGACCCAGCGCACCGCCCTGCCCCACTTGCGCAGCCTGCGTCACGAACGTCTCGATGACACCGTGGTGCTCGACGGCGCCAGCCGGCGCAATCTGGAACTCGACACCAATCTGGCCGGTGGCCGCGACAACACGCTGCAATCGGTGGTCGATCGTTGCCAGACCGCCATGGGCAGCCGTTTGCTGACTCGTTGGCTGAACCGGCCGTTGCGCGACCTCACCGTGTTGCTGGCACGCCAGACGTCGATTCGCTGCCTGCTCGACGGCTACCGTTTTGAAAAGCTGCAACCGCAGCTCAAGGAAATCGGCGACATCGAGCGGATTCTGGCGCGTATCGGTCTGCGCAATGCTCGACCACGTGACCTTGCGCGTCTGCGTGACGCTCTCGGCGCACTGCCCGAACTGCAAGTGGCGATGACCGATCTGGAAGCGCCGCACCTGCAGCATCTGGCGGCCACCACCAGCACCTATCCGGAACTGGCCGCATTGCTGGAAAAAGCCATCATCGACAATCCGCCAGCGGTGATCCGTGACGGCGGCGTGCTGAAAACCGGTTACGACAGCGAACTCGATGAACTGCAATCGCTGAGCGAAAACGCCGGCCAGTTCCTCATCGATCTGGAAGCCCGGGAGAAGGCCCGTACTGGTCTGGCCAATCTAAAAGTTGGCTACAACCGCATCCACGGCTACTTCATCGAATTGCCGAGCAAGCAGGCTGAATCGGCGCCCGCTGACTACATCCGCCGGCAGACGCTCAAAGGCGCCGAGCGTTTCATCACGCCCGAGCTGAAAGAATTCGAAGACAAGGCGCTGTCGGCCAAGAGTCGCGCGCTGGCTCGGGAAAAAATGCTTTATGAGGCGCTGCTCGAAGACTTGATCAGCCAGTTGCCGCCGTTGCAGGACACCGCCGGCGCATTGGCCGAGCTGGATGTGCTGAGCAACCTTGCCGAGCGTGCCTTGAACCTTGACCTTAACTGCCCGCGTTTCGTCAGCGAGCCGTGCATGCGCATCACCCAGGGTCGTCACCCGGTGGTTGAGCAGGTGCTGACCACGCCGTTCGTGGCCAACGACCTGAGCCTGGACGACAATACGCGCATGCTGGTCATTACCGGCCCGAACATGGGTGGTAAATCCACTTACATGCGGCAAACCGCGTTGATCGTGTTGCTCGCGCATATCGGCAGTTTCGTGCCGGCCGCCAGTTGCGAGTTGTCGCTGGTCGACCGCATCTTCACCCGTATCGGTTCGAGCGATGATCTGGCCGGCGGTCGCTCGACCTTCATGGTCGAGATGAGCGAAACCGCCAACATCCTGCATAACGCCACCGAGCGCAGTCTGGTCCTGATGGACGAAGTCGGGCGCGGTACCAGCACCTTTGACGGTCTGTCGCTGGCGTGGGCGGCGGCCGAGCGCTTGGCTCATCTGCGTGCCTATACGCTGTTCGCTACGCACTACTTCGAACTGACCGTGTTGCCGGAAGCCGAGCCGTTGGTGGCCAACGTCCACCTCAACGCGACCGAGCACAACGAACGCATCGTGTTCCTGCACCATGTTCTGCCTGGGCCGGCCAGCCAGAGCTACGGCTTGGCAGTCGCGCAACTGGCTGGTGTGCCGAGTGAAGTGATCCTGCGCGCGCGTGAGCATCTGAGTCGTCTGGAAGACACAGCCCTGCCCCACGAGGCGCCGAAACCGGCAGCCAAGGGCAAGCCGTCGACACCGCAGCAAAGCGACATGTTCGCCTCGCTGCCGCATCCGGTGCTGGATGAATTGGCGAAGGTGGATCTCGACGACATGACACCACGGCGTGCGCTGGAAATGCTCTATGCACTGAAGAACCGGATATAAGCACTGAAGAAGCGGATATAACGCAAATCGCTTCAAGCTGTTAGAATCTCGCGCGGTTCGGGATGCTGCTGGCTCATAGCCTGGTCAGCAGGTATCGCTCCCGAACCTGGCGACCCCAACCGTGAAGGGGCAACGCTGCCGCCGCCTGAGGAGAAAATTAGAAATGACCTTCGTCGTCACCGACAACTGCATCAAGTGCAAGTACACCGACTGCGTAGAAGTCTGTCCGGTGGACTGCTTTTACGAAGGCCCGAACTTCCTGGTGATTCACCCGGACGAGTGCATCGACTGTGCGCTGTGTGAACCAGAATGCCCGGCTGTGGCGATCTTCTCGGAAGACGAGATCCCAAGCGGCATGGAAAACTTCATCGAGCTCAATGCCGAGCTGGCGGATATCTGGCCGAACATCACCGAGCGCAAGGATCCGCTTCCGGATTCTGCTGATTGGGATGGCAAGCCGAACAAGATCGAACAACTCGAACGCTGATCTACCCCGCGCTCGACTGAAAGGCCCCTTGTGGGCCTTTTTGCTTTTGCAGGTTTTACTTTTCTGCAGACGAAAAAAGGGGCGGTATGACCCGCCCACATTTTTTCCCTATTCCCTGTAGTCCTTTTCATCGTCCTGATGAATCGCCTCCTGCGATGTCCGTTCCCCTCTTCCGTAAAGGGCGTGTCTGTCCGTCGACACAGCCCTGATATTAGAGAGTTTCCGCAGCGGAGCAATCAGGCTCAGGCGCAGGTCTACGCTGACATAAAGACATAATAATTGAAAAATATTTATATAAATCATCAAGTTACCGCTTAGCATTGATCGCAATCGCCTTCTGCCGAAGTGTAAAAATAACGAACACTTACGACACAGTAAGCAAAGGCTTACAGCGCGAGACTACAAACTCAGAAAATGCTGACCGCTCGTCTGGCACCTCGCCCGACAAACGCGATGCACGAGACAGACATAAACAACAAGCCCCGACTGATTGAATCAGCCGGGGCTTTTTTTGCGCGCGGTCGATCAGGCGCTTATTGGAACAGCGACTCGCTCGACAGGCCATTCTTCTCCAGGATCTCGCGAAGGCGCTTGAGGCCTTCCACCTGGATCTGCCGTACCCGCTCGCGGGTCAGGCCGATCTCCAGGCCGACATCTTCCAGCGTGCTGCTTTCGTGACCGCGCAGGCCGAAGCGGCGAATCACCACCTCGCGCTGCTTGTCGGTCAGCTCCGACAGCCATTGATCGATGCTCTGCGACAGGTCGTCGTCCTGCAGCAGTTCGCACGGATCGGTCGGACGATCATCAGTGAGGGTGTCCAGCAGGGTTTTATCCGAATCCGGACCCAGCGAGACGTCGACCGAAGAAACCCGTTCGTTCAGGCCCAGCATGCGCTTGACCTCGCCCACCGGTTTTTCCAGCAGGTTGGCGATTTCTTCGGGTGAAGGTTCGTGGTCGAGTTTTTGCGTCAGCTCCCGTGCGGCCCGCAGGTACACGTTGAGCTCCTTGACCACGTGAATCGGCAACCGGATGGTCCGGGTCTGATTCATGATCGCGCGTTCGATGGTCTGACGGATCCACCACGTGGCGTAGGTCGAGAAGCGGAAGCCGCGCTCGGGATCGAACTTTTCCACCGCGCGGATCAGGCCGAGGTTGCCCTCTTCGATCAGATCCAGCAGCGACAGCCCCCGATTGACGTAACGCCGGGCGATCTTGACGACCAGCCGCAGGTTACTTTCGATCATGCGCTTGCGCCCGGCCGGATCGCCACTTTGCGACAAGCGCGCAAAATGAACTTCTTCTTCCGGGGAGAGCAGAGGGGAAAAGCCGATTTCGTTGAGATACAGCTGCGTGGCATCAAGTGCCCGAGTGTAGTCGATGTATTTATGTTGTTTGAGTGTGGCGGAGTGTCTGGATTTGGAACGAACGGAAGGTGGAGCAGCCCCTTCATCATTCAACATCGAATCCGAATCGATGCCGGTCTCCATAAGGAGAACCTCATCGTCGATGTCAAACTCCGGCACTTCTTTACTGAGAGCCATTGTTATAGTCCTTTGGTGAGTTCGACCCCAAGCTCAAGCGACGCCTTTATCCTTGGCAACGCTGGAGCCTGTCCCCTCTACGCGACGGAACAGGCTGGCCTACAAATCAACGTCTTGGCAGGAACTGCAGCGGATCCACAGGTTTACCTTGGCGGCGAATCTCAAAATGCAGTTTCACCCGGTCTGTACCCGTTGACCCCATTTCGGCAATTGTCTGTCCGACCTTGACCTGCTGCCCCTCCCGAACCAACAGCCTGCGGTTATGTCCGTAAGCACTGACGTAGGTTTCGCTGTGTTTGATGATGACCAATTCGCCGTAGCCCCTTAAGCCACTCCCGGCGTATACGACCGTCCCATCAGACGCAGCTAAAACAGGCTGTCCCAAATCTCCGGCGATATCAATTCCTTTATTCAAACTACCGTTTGAAGAGAATTTTCCAATCAGAACGCCATTAGATGGCCATCCCCAGCCGGTCGGGGCCGGGCCTGCCGGAGGCAGTGGAGCGGGTGCAGGTTTGCTCGCGACGGACGGTACAACCCCTTTGGAACCGGTGGTTGTAGTGGTTGTGGTGCCATTCGCCTGGCGCCGGATTACCGTGGTTTTACTCGACGAAGAAGGTGAAGAACTGGAGTTGCTCACCACCGCTGTCGGCGTTGAACCGCTGCGCCCGTCGAAGCGAATTGTCTGACCCGGATGGATCGTATACGGCGTAGGAATATTGTTCCGGGCGGCGAGGGTTTTGTAGTCCCAGCCGTAGCGAAAGGCGATCGAAAACAAGGTATCGCCGGGGCGGACTACATATTGCCCGGTAGTAACGGTCGGACGTTGCGCGACCGAATTATTGCGATCGACAACCCGTACGTTGCTCGATTTGGTGCTGGAGCAACCGACCAGCAAGGTGCTCAAGACAAGGCCAGTCACCAGGCGCTGAAAGCTCGTGTTACCCATACGCTGCGCAATGACTGTGAGACTCACCCGCCGCTCCCTTTGTGGTGGCTGAAAATTCTGAATGCCGCACTGCGGCATGAAGTGTCGCAAGTATAACGGGCCGAAACGGCTTTACCTTTAATGAAGCGAAATCACTGGACGCACACGTTTGCCAGGGGCAAGTACGCTGCGTTTAAACTCTGGCTGTCGGTGTAAGACCGGCGCCGTTGAAAGGAATTCAGCGCCTGCTCGCAAATGCTCAGGCCAGTGGCCCATTGAGCAAAGGCACGAAACGCACAGCGCCCAAAACGTGTCGGGAAAAGCCATGTTCTTCGCGCACGATCAGCATCAGTTGTTGCACTTCACCGGAGCCGACCGGAATCACCATGCGCCCACCGGGGGCCAGCTGATCGAGCAAAGCTTGCGGTACATCGGTGGCAACGGCGGTGACGATGATGCCGTTGTAGGGCGCCAGCGCCGGCCAGCCTTCCCAGCCATCGCCCCAGCGAAACACCACGTTACGCAGGTTCAACTCGACCAGACGCTCCTTGGCGCGATCCTGCAACACCTTGATGCGCTCGACGGAAAACACCCGTTCAACCAGTTGCGACAACACCGCTGTCTGGTAGCCGGAACCGGTGCCGATCTCCAACACTTTATCCAGTGGACCTGCCTCCAGCAGCAGCTCGCTCATGCGCGCCACCATGTAAGGCTGGGAGATGGTCTGGTTGTTGCCGATCGGCAGCGCGGTGTCTTCGTAAGCGCGGTGCGCCAGCGCCTCGTCGACAAACAGATGACGCGGCGTGCGGCGGATCACTTCCAGGACTTTGGCGTTCGATACGCCTTCTTCATACAGCCGCTGGATCAGTCGCTCGCGCGTACGCTGGGAGGTCATGCCAATGCCGCTGCGCAGGCGGTCGTCATGTTCACGCATCAGCTCAGCCCCCCCAGCCAGCCATCAAGACTTCTGAAGGCATCATTGAAAGTGCGATCGAGCTGCAACGGTGTGATGGACACATAGCCCTGCATCACGGCATGAAAATCGGTGCCCGGGCCGCCGTCTTCAGCGTCGCCGGCAGCGGCGATCCAGTAACCGGCCTTGCCGCGCGGATCGACCACTTTCATCGGCGCCGCCGCGCGGGCGCGATGGCCGAGACGGGTCAACTGAATGCCACGGATGTGATCGATGGGCAGATTGGGAATGTTCACGTTGAGCACCGTGCGCGGCGGCAGATCGAGCCCGGCGTGGGCCTCGACCAGTTTGCGCGCAAAGTAGGCCGCAGTCGGCAGGTTATCCACTTGGCGCGAGACCAGGGAAAAGGCAAACGATGGGCGCTCGAGAAATCGTCCTTCAAGGGCTGCCGCCACGGTTCCGGAATACAGCACGTCGTCACCGAGGTTGGCGCCGAGGTTGATGCCGGAAACCACCATGTCCGCTTCGCGCTCAAGCAAGCCGTTAAGGCCCAGGTGAATGCAATCGGTCGGTGTGCCGTTGAGGCTGATGAAGCCGTTGGCCAGGTATTGCGGGTGCAGCGGACGGTCGAGCGTCAGCGAACTGCTGGCGCCGCTTTTGTCCTGCTCCGGGGCGATAACCACGCATTCGGTGTAATCCGCCAGCGCAGCATAAAGCGCGGCGAGACCGGGCGCGGTTACCCCATCGTCGTTAGAAATCAGAATACGCATGGGCTGTCCGTCTGCCCCACCGGCACCAGATCAACGAGCTCGCGCACCAATACGGTGGCAAAGCATCCGGCCGGGAGGACGAATTCCAGTTGCAGAATGTCAGGTTGGGGATAATGCCACGTCAACCCGCCAATGGGCAGCCGCAGGATGCGACGTTCATGGCTCATGCCGGCGTGGATCAACCAGTCGCGCAGATCCGCTTCGCGGGCGGCGATCGCCTGCTCCAGTTCATGGACTGCGCCAGCCGCGGGCGAGTCACCTTCGCCCCACTGCGGACCGGTCGGGTGCAGGTCGAGAATTGCCAGACGCGGGTCGCTGCATTCGGCTTCACCGGCCGGGAAAAAACTGCGGCTGTCGGTGAAGGCCAGCAGATCGCCAACCAGCGCGGTGTTCCAGGTGCCATCGGCGACGCGCGCCGCCAGCACCTGGTTGAACAGAAAGCTGCGCGCCGTCGACAGCAACCGCGAACGCACATTTCGCTGTTCCGGCAAAGCCTTGCGCGCCGCCCACGCCCGGGCATCGACAACGTTACCGCCGTCATGGCCAAAGCGCTGGGCGCCGAAATAATTGGGAATGCCTTGTTTGGCGATCAGTTGCAGACGCTGTTCAAGCGCGTCTTTGTCGCCATCGAATTGCGTCAGGCGCAACGTGAAACCGTTGGCCGAATGCGCACCGCGTTGCAGCTTGCGCTTGTGGCGGGTGGTCTTGAGGATCTTCAGCGTGTCGTTTTCCGCCGCCGACAGATCCGGATCGGCCTTGCCCGGCAATTGCACGCTGAACCACTGTCGAGTCAGAGCCTGACGGTCCTTGAGGCCGGCATAGCTGACGGTGCGCAACGGCACGCCCGCCGCTTTGGCGATCCGCCGTGCCGCTTCTTCGGTATTGAGACCGCGCTTTTCCACCCAGATCCACAGGTGTTCGCCGTCACCGCTGAACGGAATATCCAGCACTTCATCGACCTGGAAATCCTCAGCGATGGCTTTCAGTACCGCTGTGCCGAGGGGTTCGCCATAGGCCCGCGGACCGAGCAATTGCAGTTCATTCATGCGCGCAGCAACAAGGCAACGGAGTGCACGGCGATGCCTTCTTCGCGACCGACAAAGCCAAGCTTTTCGGTGGTGGTAGCTTTGACGTTCACTTGATCCAACTCAACTTGAAGATCCGCCGCGATCAGCGCGCGCATCGATTCGATATGCGGCGCCATTTTTGGCGCCTGGGCAACGATGGTGTTGTCGACGTTGCCGACCTTCCAGCCCTTGGCGTGGATCAGACTGACCACATGACGCAACAGCACACGGCTGTCGGCGCCCTTGAATTGCGGATCGGTGTCCGGGAAGTGTTTACCGATATCACCCAGCGCCGCCGCGCCGAGCAAGGCATCGCTCAAGGCGTGCAGCAGGACGTCACCGTCGGAATGAGCGAGCAGCCCGAAGCTGTGTGCAATCCGCACGCCGCCCAGAGTAATGAAATCGCCTTCAGCGAAACGGTGCACATCGTAGCCGTGGCCAATACGCATAAAAAAAACGCCCCGATTTTTGTCAGGGCGTGATTCTACCTGCATTAACCGCGCAGAGCGCGTGCGTGATGCTGCAAGTGGTCGTCAATGAAGCTTGAGATGAAGAAATAGCTGTGGTCGTAGCCCGGTTGCAGGCGCAGCTCCAGCGGATGCCCCGCTTGTTTTGCTGCGTGTTGCAAGGCCTCGGGTTTCAATTGCGTGGCGAGGAAATCGTCACGATCACCTTGATCGACCAACAACGGCAACTTCTCCGTCGCCTCCGCGATAAGCACACAGGCGTCCCACTCCTTCCACTTCGAACGGTCTTCGCCCAAATAGTTGGAAAAGGCCTTCTGACCCCAAGGGCAATCGATCGGATGGGTGATCGGCGAAAAGGCCGAAACCGATTTATACCGCCCAGGATTGCGCAAGGCACAGACCAAAGCACCGTGGCCGCCCATCGAGTGGCCGCTGATGCTGCGCTTGTCGGAAGCGGGGAAATGCGCTTCGACCAGAGCAGGCAATTCCTGCACGACATAGTCATGCATCTGATAGTGCCGCGCCCACGGTTCCTGCGTGGCGTTCAGATAAAACCCGGCGCCGAGACCGAAATCCCAAGCCTTGCCTGCATCGTCCGGAACATCCGGACCGCGTGGGCTGGTATCCGGGGCGACGATAATCAAACCAAGTTCGGCAGCCATGCGCATCGCGCCGGCCTTCTGCATGAAATTCTCATCGGTGCAGGTCAGCCCGGACAACCAGTACAGCACTGGCAGCTTGCCGCCCTGCTCCGCTTGCGGCGGCAGGTACACGGCAAAGACCATGTCGCAATCAAGCACTTCGGAGCGATGGCGATAGCGCTTGTGCCAGCCACCGAAACTCTTCTGACAGGAAATGTTTTCCAGATTCAAGGGATTCTCCCTAGCTGCAAGCCGCAAGCCGCAAGCTTCAAGACAAAGCACGAACGCCTTTACTTGCAGCTTGAAGCTTGCAGCTCGGAGCTGCTGTTTAGAAATGTATGACGGTGCGGATGCTCTTGCCTTCGTGCATCAGGTCGAACGCCTTGTTGATATCTTCCAGGCCCATGGTGTGGGTGATGAAGGTATCCAGCGGGATCTCGCCGCTCTGGGCCATGTCGACGTAGCTCGGCAATTCAGTACGGCCACGCACGCCGCCGAACGCCGAACCGCGCCAGACGCGACCGGTGACCAACTGGAACGGCCGGGTAGCGATTTCCTGGCCGGCACCGGCGACACCGATGATGACCGACTCGCCCCAGCCTTTGTGGCAGCACTCAAGCGCGGCGCGCATCAGTTGCACATTGCCGATGCACTCGAAGGAGAAGTCGACGCCGCCATCGGTCATGTCGACGATCACTTCCTGGATCGGACGATCGTAATCTTTCGGGTTCACGCAGTCGGTGGCACCGAGTTGTTTGGCGATTTCGAACTTGGCCGGATTGATGTCGATGGCGATGATGCGCGCAGCCTTGGCTTTCACCGCGCCGATCACGGCCGACAAGCCAATACCACCGAGACCGAAGATGGCCACGGTGTCACCCGGTTTGACCTTGGCGGTGTTGAGCACGGCGCCGATACCGGTGGTTACGCCGCAACCGAGCAGGCAAACCTTTTCCAGCGGCGCGTCTTTGGAGATCTTCGCTACGGAAATTTCCGGCAGTACGGTGTACTCCGAAAACGTCGATGTGCCCATGTAGTGGAAAATCGTTTCGCCCTTGTAGGAAAAGCGCGAAGTGCCGTCCGGCATCAGGCCCTTGCCTTGGGTGGCGCGAATCGCCTGGCAGAGGTTGGTCTTGCCCGACTTGCAGAATTTGCACTGGCCGCATTCCGGGGTGTACAGCGGGATGACGTGATCGCCGACGGCAACCGAGGTCACGCCCTCACCGATCGCTTCAACGATGGCGCCACCTTCGTGGCCGAGGATCGACGGGAAGATGCCTTCCGGGTCTGCGCCGGACAAGGTGTAGGCATCGGTGTGGCACACCCCGGAAGCGACAACGCGCAGCAACACTTCACCAGCCTTCGGCATGGCGACATCGACTTCTACGATTTCCAGCGGCTTCTTGGCCTCGAAGGCAACGGCGGCGCGCGACTTGATCATGCTGACTCTCCAATGAATCCAGTAAATAAAAAAGCAGACAGACAGTGTAGTTCAGCGCGCCCTGAGGAATAATCCGGACGAAAGCAAAACATTATTGCCATACAGGGA
Source organism: Pseudomonas sp. Sample_14 (assembly GCF_004307515.1). Classification (NCBI taxonomy): domain Bacteria; kingdom Pseudomonadati; phylum Pseudomonadota; class Gammaproteobacteria; order Pseudomonadales; family Pseudomonadaceae; genus Pseudomonas; species Pseudomonas sp. Sample_14. The sequence goes on from NZ_RCOC01000045.1 coordinate 65,215, forward strand.
TAATCCAAGTGTCGGAAAACCGCTGGGAAGGCATCGACGAGTTCGTTGCCGTCGCCGAATGCAATCAATTCACCGCCGCTGCCGAGCGTCTTGGGGTTTCTTCCTCGCACATCAGTCGACAAATCGTACGGCTCGAAGAGCGTTTGCAGACGCGCCTGCTCTACCGCAGCACCCGGCGAGTTACGTTGACCGAAGCCGGGCAGACTTTCCTGCAACATTGTCAGCGCCTGCAGGACGGTCGCGAAGAAGCCTTGCGCGCGGTAGGCGATCTGACCAGCGAACCGAAAGGCATGCTGCGCATGACCTGCGCGGTGGCCTATGGCGAACGCTTTATCGTGCCGCTGGTGACTCGCTTCATGGGGCTGTACCCGCAGCTGCGTATCGATATCGAGCTGAGCAATCGCCAGCTGGATCTGGTGCATGAAGGGCTGGATCTGGCAATTCGTCTGGGTCGGCTACAGGATTCGCGCTTGGTCGCGACACGCCTGGCGCCACGGAGAATGTACCTGTGCGCATCGCCTTCCTACCTGGAACGGTATGGGCGCCCACACAGTTTGTCGGAATTGAGTCGACACAATTGCCTGATCGGCAGTTCGGATATCTGGCAACTGGAACAGAACGGGCGGGAATTTTCCCAGCGGGTGCAGGGCAACTGGCGTTGCAACAGTGGGCAGGCGGTGCTGGATGCGGCGCTTCAGGGTGTCGGGTTGTGTCAGTTGCCGGACTATTACGTGCTCGAGCACCTGCACAGCGGCGCGCTGATTTCCTTGCTCGAGGCGCATCAGCCGCCGAATACGGCGGTGTGGGCGCTGTATCCGCAGCAGCGGCATCTGTCGCCGAAGGTGCGCAAGTTGGTGGATTTTCTTAAAGAAGGGTTGGCTGAGCGGGCGGAGTATCGAAGCTGAGTGATGGGTTGTTCGTGCGGCCGCCTTCGCGAGCAAGCTCGCTCCCACAGTGGACGTGCAGTGACTGCAAATCTGGTGTCAGGCGCAAATCAAATGTGGGAGCGAGCTTGCTCGCGAAGGCGGCGCAATGGGCGCCACAGCAATCAGCGGCGGTTAGCCCATCGCTGGCGCAACCACTCCAGGTCTTCCGGCCGGGTCACCTTGAGGTTATCCGCCCGCCCTTCGATCAGACGCGGTGCCAGACCGGCCCATTCCATCGCCGAAGCTTCATCGGTGATCACGGCATCCGCAACCAGGCTGTCGGCCAACGCCCGATGCAACGCACCGAGGCGGAACATCTGCGGTGTATACGCCTGCCAGATCACGCTGCGATCCACGGTTTCAACCACACGTCCGTTGTCATCAACGCGTTTGAGCGTGTCGCGAGCAGGAACCGCCAACAGACCGCCGACCGGGTCATCCGCGAGTTCGGCAAGCAACTTGTCCAGATCATCGCGACTCAGATTCGGCCGGGCCGCATCGTGCACCAGCACCCAATCGTCATCGTCGGCACCTTGCGCATGCAGGTGCAGCAAGGCATTGAGCACCGACGCGGAACGCTCCGCGCCGCCATCAACCCGCTGAATGCGCGGATCGTTGACGCATGCCAGATTCGGCCAGTAAGGATCGTCTACAGCAAGACTGACCACCAGGCCCTTGAGGCTCGGGTGATCGAGGAAACAGCCGAGGCTGTGTTCGAGAATTGTGCGCCCGCCCAGTTGCAGATATTGCTTGGGACGGTCCGCGGCCATTCGGGCACCGACGCCCGCGGCAGGAATCACGGCCCAGAAGGCCGGCAGGGAATCGATCATTGGGCCAACTGGTAAAGGGTTTCGCCATCCTTGACCATGCCCAGTTCGTGACGAGCCCGCTCTTCGACGGTCTCCATGCCTTTCTTCAGCTCGCTGACTTCAGCGTCCATCACCCGGTTTCGCTCCAGCAGGCCTTCGTTTTCGGCATGTTGCTCGGCGATCTGCTGTTTCAGCTCGGCGACCTGCGCCAGACTGCCATTGCCCACCCACAGGCGGTACTGCAGACCGGCCAGCAGCAAGAGCAAAACAAGAAACAACCAGTAAGGACTGCGCATCGAATATCAGGTATCCAGTGAAAAAAGACAGCCACGCATAATGTTGCAGCATCTGATAGCACGAAGCCTGGAAAGATCCAGGCTTGTGCTTAAGGCATCAGATTAGTGGCAAATCCATCGCTGTCACGACTTTTCCGACACAATCCGGTGTCCTTTGATCAGGTTGCGCTTAACCGCGGAACTCGGCACGGCCGTTGTACTTGGCCTTGCCGTTCAACTGCTCTTCGATACGCAGCAGTTGGTTGTACTTGGAAACGCGGTCGGAGCGGCACAGCGAACCGGTCTTGATCTGGCCAGCCGAGGTGCCCACAGCCAGGTCGGCAATGGTCGAATCTTCGGTTTCGCCGGAACGGTGCGAGATCACGGCGGTGTAACCGGCAGCCTTGGCCATCTGGATGGCTTCCAGGGTTTCGGTCAGGGTGCCGATCTGGTTGAACTTGATCAGGATCGAGTTGGCGATCTTTTTATCGATGCCTTCTTTGAGGATCTTGGTATTGGTCACGAACAGGTCGTCGCCCACCAGCTGGGTCTTCTCGCCGATCTTGTCGGTGAGGATTTTCCAGCCAGCCCAGTCGGATTCGTCCAGACCGTCTTCGATGGAGATGATCGGGTAACGCTCGGTCAGACCTTTGAGGTAGTCGGCGAAACCTTCAGCAGTGAACACCTGGCCTTCGCCGGACAGATTGTACTTGCCGTCTTCGTAGAACTCGCTCGCGGCGCAGTCCAGCGCCAGGGTCACGTCGCTGCCCAGCTTGTAACCGGCGTTGGCCACGGCTTCGGAGATCACTTTCAGCGCGTCTTCGTTGGAAGCCAGGTTCGGCGCGAAACCGCCTTCGTCGCCAACGGCAGTGCTCAGACCACGAGCCTTCAGCACAGCTTTCAGGTGATGGAAAATCTCGGTGCCCATGCGCAGACCTTCCGAGAAAGACTTGGCGCCAACTGGCTGGACCATGAATTCCTGGATGTCGACGTTGTTATCGGCGTGCTCGCCACCGTTGATGATGTTCATCATCGGGACCGGCATCGAGTACACACCCGGGGTGCCGTTGAGGTTGGCGATGTGTGCGTACAGCGGCAGATCCTGATCCTGCGCAGCTGCCTTGGCCGCAGCCAGGGACACGGCGAGGATGGCGTTGGCGCCCAGGGTCGCCTTGTTTTCGGTACCGTCGAGCTTGATCATCGCCTGATCCAGCGCTTTCTGGTCGCTCGGGTCGGTGCCCAGCAGCAGATCGCGGATCGGACCGTTGATGTTGGCTACCGCCTTGAGCACGCCCTTGCCCAGGTAACGGCTCTTGTCGCCATCACGCAGCTCGAGCGCTTCACGCGAGCCAGTGGATGCACCGGACGGCGCGCAGGCGCTACCGATGATGCCGTTGTCGAGAAGCACGTCCGCTTCCACGGTGGGATTGCCACGGGAGTCGAGAACTTCACGACCTTTGATGTCGACGATTTTTGCCATTGTTGTAAACACTCCAAAGTTGACGAAAACGACGCAGCTAGAGGAAATCTTTATCGTCGGCAAGCGAAGTACAGCGGGCAGACTTGCAGACGACAGCGCTCACGCCCGAGGGCATGAGCGACAAATCGTGCGGTACTTTACCGGAGAATCGAGCGTTACGCGGTTTCTACCGTCGGAAAACTCTTCACCAGTTCGTCCAGAGCTTTGAGCTGGGCCAGGAATGGCTCCAGTTTGTCCAGACGCAAGGCGCAAGGGCCGTCGCATTTGGCGTTGTCCGGATCCGGATGCGCTTCGAGGAACAGACCCGCCAGCGACTGGCTCATGCCGGCCTTGGCCAGATCCAGAACCTGGGCACGGCGACCGCCGGCGGAGTCGGCACGACCGCCAGGCATTTGCAGCGCGTGGGTCACGTCGAAGAATACCGGGTATTCGAACTGCTTCATGATGCCGAAGCCGAGCATGTCGACCACGAGGTTGTTGTAGCCGAAGCTCGAACCACGCTCGCAAAGGATCAACTGATCGTTACCCGCTTCCACGCACTTGTTCAGGATGTGTTTCATTTCCTGAGGCGCGAGGAACTGGGCTTTTTTGATGTTGATCACGGCATTGGTCTTGGCCATCGCGACAACCAGATCGGTCTGGCGCGACAGGAAGGCCGGCAGCTGAATGATGTCGCAGACTTCAGCGACGACCGCAGCCTGATCCGGCTCGTGGACGTCGGTGATGATCGGCACGCCGAACGCTTGCTTGATGTCCTGGAAGATGCGCATGCCCTCTTCCAGGCCAGGACCGCGATACGAAGTCACAGAAGACCGGTTGGCCTTGTCGAAGCTGGCCTTGAACACGTAAGGGATACCGAGTTTTTCGGTGACCTTTACGTACTCTTCGCAAACCTGCATGGCCATGTCACGGCTTTCCAGCACGTTCATGCCGCCGAACAGCACCATGGGTTTGTCGTTGGCAATCTCGATGTCGCCGACGCGGATGATCTTCTGTGCCATCGGGTTACGCCTTCTTCTGGTGTTGAGCCAACGCGGCTTTGACGAAACCGCTGAACAGCGGATGACCGTCGCGTGGCGTCGAGGTGAACTCAGGGTGGAACTGGCAGGCAACGAACCATGGATGATCCGGCGCTTCAACCACTTCGACCAGCGCAGCATCGGCGGAACGACCGGAGATTTTCAGGCCGGCTTCGATGATCTGCGGCAGCAGGTTGTTGTTCACTTCGTAACGGTGACGGTGACGCTCGACAATCACGTCCTTGCCGTAGCAATCGTGGACTTTGGAGCCCGGTTCAAGCAGGCAATCCTGTGCGCCGAGACGCATGGTGCCGCCCAGATCGGACGCTTCGGTACGCACTTCGACAGCACCGGTGGCGTCTTCCCATTCGGTAATCAGACCGACCACCGGATGGCCGCTGGCACGATCGAACTCGGTGGAGTTGGCGTCTTTCCAGCCCAGTACGTTACGGGCGAACTCGATGACCGCCACTTGCATGCCCAGGCAGATGCCGAGGTACGGAACCTTGTTTTCGCGAGCGTACTGAACGGCAGTGATCTTGCCTTCCACGCCACGCAGACCGAAGCCGCCCGGCACCAGAATCGCGTCGACACCTTCGAGCAGCGCAGTGCCCTGGTTCTCGATGTCTTCGGAATCGATGTAGCGCAGGTTGACCTTGGTGCGGTTGCTGATACCGGCATGGCTCATCGCTTCGATCAGCGACTTGTACGCGTCGAGCAGTTCCATGTACTTGCCGACCATGGCGATGGTCACTTCGTGTTCCGGGTTCAGCTTGGCATCGACCACTGCGTCCCACTCGGACAGGTCGGCGCTGCCGCACTGCAAGCCGAAACGCTCAACGACGAAATCGTCCAGACCCTGCGAATGCAGGATGCCCGGGATCTTGTAGATGGTATCGGCGTCTTCCAGCGCGATTACCGCACGCTCTTCAACGTTGGTGAACTGGGCGATCTTGCGACGCGAGGACACATCGATCGGGTGATCGGAACGGCACACCAGCACGTCTGGCTGCAGACCGATCGAACGCAGTTCCTTGACGGAGTGCTGGGTCGGTTTGGTCTTGGTTTCGCCAGCGGTGGCGATGTACGGCACCAGCGTCAGGTGCATCAGCATCGCGCGCTTGGCGCCGACTTCGAAACGCAGCTGGCGGATGGCTTCGAGAAACGGTTGCGACTCGATGTCACCGACGGTGCCACCGATCTCGACCATCGCCACGTCTGCGTCACCGGCACCCTTGATGATGCGGCGCTTGATTTCGTCGGTGATGTGCGGGATTACCTGGATGGTTGCACCCAAGTAGTCGCCACGGCGCTCTTTGCGCAGCACGTGCTCGTAGACACGGCCGGTGGTGAAGTTGTTGTTCTGGGTCATGGTCGTGCGGATGAACCGCTCGTAGTGCCCCAGATCCAGGTCGGTCTCGGCGCCGTCGTGGGTGACGAACACTTCACCGTGCTGGAACGGACTCATGGTGCCTGGATCGACGTTGATGTACGGATCCAGCTTCAGCATGGTGACCTTAAGCCCCCGCGCCTCCAGGATAGCCGCCAATGAAGCCGAGGCAATGCCTTTCCCCAATGAAGAAACAACACCGCCCGTGACGAATATGTAGCGCGTCATGAAAAACCCTAGAAGTCTGCGTTAAAGCGGAACGAGCCGCCGGGGAAAGCGAAGGAAGGCCGAAGCCCCCGATCACCTGCATTAATCACAGTGCACCTTTCGAAAAAACCGCCGCGTTGTGACAGACCGGCAGATGAAACACCGGTACGTTGCTCGCTACACATTTTTTGGAATCGCCCAGCAAAGACTGCTTGGTAATCGGCAACTCCTGCAATTCAGGCGAATCCACAGAAGTTGTATCAAGAAGGGAGCGTAGTCTACCGGAA